>CAJXOV010000126.1 GCA_913057815.1 uncultured Flavobacteriales bacterium | reverse complement strand
TACACCTCTCTATTCGTCGGCAGCGTCAGATGTGTATAAGAGACAGCCATTAAAAGCGCTTGGCGGTTCTGTTTCAGCAGAACATGGTATAGGATTACATAAAAAAGATTACTTAAAACTCTGCAGAACCGAAGAGGAAATCACTCTTATGAAACTGCTAAAATCCACTTTAGATCCAAAGGATTTACTGAATAGAGGGAAGGTTTTATAAACTTCCTGAAACTCATTTACTCATCTTCATCTGGCGAAATTATAAGCGCCACTAATGAAACAATGCCTCCCACTAATAGCATTACTGCTTCTCCACCCTTTCGATTCGATTCTTTGGTTAAATCCTGTTCTACCTTTTTCACATAAAACAAGTCAATTCCTTCTCCATACTGTTCTTTAAACTCTGGCGTAACATTCACATAACTCGCCATTCCTTCATAAACGATAGCATCATAGTAAATCTCAGAATTTTCTTCTTCCTCCTCAGAATCTAGAAGTAAATCAAAGGTTCCTTCAGTTCGTTCCTGGGTGCTATATTTAATAAATAAAATGGTATTGGCTCCGTTAGACCATGCTTCATAAGCCATCCTTTCTAAAACTTCAGTATCCAAATCAGTTCGGTTACTTACGGTCTTCACTTTACCAAGCGACTCGTAATCAAAATCTATTGAGTCAGTTTCGAAGAACATATAAAAACTTTCAGGCTTTCTATTTCTATATTCATTCCCTTTAAAAGAAGAATTGGTAGTGTCTCCATAAGTCATACAGCTATTCAGAATTATAGCACATAAAAAAGCCAGAAAAAAAGAAGATTTATACATAGCCATATTAGTTTGTTTAACAAAAAATTAACAAACTCTGTGCCGTCATTCTTAACCCTTTAGGTATGGCTAAATACGTGCGTTTCGTGATGGATAATTTTTTATCTTCGTCCATCTTTTTTTAAAGGCAAACAATGGCACAGAAATATAAAGAATACAAAGGACTAGACCTTCCATCTATAGCTGATGAGGTTCTTAAGGAGTGGAATGATAGAGGGACGTTTGAAAAATCCATTGCTACGCGTGAAGGAAAAAAACCTTTCGTGTTTTTCGAAGGACCTCCTAGTGCCAATGGTATGCCTGGTATTCACCATGTGATGGCTCGTTCTATAAAAGACATTTTCTGCCGCTATAAAACCCTTAAAGGTTTCCAAGTAAAACGTAAAGCAGGATGGGACACACACGGTCTTCCAGTAGAGCTAGGCGTAGAAAAAGAGCTCGGAATTACCAAAGAAGATATAGGAAAGAAAATCACCATAGAAGAGTACAATCAGGCCTGCCGTAAAGCGGTTATGAAGTACACAGATGTGTGGAATGATCTGACTGAGAAAATGGGATATTGGGTAGATATGGAAGATCCATATATCACCTATGAAAACAAGTATATGGAATCTGTGTGGTGGATTTTAAGCCAGCTGCATAAGAAAGACATGATGTATAAGGGCTATACCATTCAGCCGTATTCTCCAGCCGCAGGAACAGGACTTTCTTCTCATGAGATCAACCAACCTGGATGTTATAGAGATGTGACCGATACTTCTGCTATAGCTCAGTTTTCTGTAAAAGAAGAGAGTTTAGCTCTAATAGAACAGTTTATAGAAGAAGGGAAATCTGCAGTAGCTACTCCAGCGTTTATCGCATGGACTACTACTCCGTGGACACTTCCTTCTAACACGGCTCTGGCTGTGGGGCCTAAGGTGGATTACCTCATCGTTAATTCTACTAATAAATATACTAACTCTCCTATCACAGTGCTGGTAGCTGAGGCTTTATTAGGAAAACACTTCCCGGTAAAAAAGGGTGTAGAGTTTGAAGTAATAGGGCGTTGCAAAGGTTCAGACCTAGTAGGTGTGAAATACCACCAACTCTTAGATTACTGCCTTCCAATGGAAACTCCAGAAGAGGCATTTAGAGTAATTACAGGAGATTTCGTAACTACAGAAGATGGAACAGGAATAGTACACATAGCTCCTACTTTCGGGCAGGATGATGCTATGGTGGCTAAGGAAGCTGGAATTCCTCCTATGCTCATAGAAGATGCTCACGGAAACGCTGTGCCTTTGGTAGATCTCCAAGGGAAATTTGTAGCCGAAATGGGAGACATGGCTGGCAAGTATGTAAAGAACGAATACTACTCAGATGAAGAGCGTCCAGACCGATCTGCTGATGTAGAAATATCTATAAAATTAAAAGAGCAAGACAAGGCATTTCACGTAGAAAAGTATGTGCACAGTTACCCGCACTGCTGGAGAACTGATAAGCCAGTGCTTTATTACCCACTGGATTCTTGGTTCATTAAAGTAACTAAGGCTAAGGAGCGTATGGTGGAGTTGAACAACACCATCAACTGGAAACCGAAGTCTACTGGAACAGGAAGATTCGGAAACTGGTTAAGCAATGCCAATGACTGGAACCTTTCACGTTCGCGTTTCTGGGGAATTCCTATTCCTATCTGGAGAACAGAAGAAGGAGATGAAGAGATCTGTATAGAATCTGCAGAACAGCTAAAAGCAGAATGCGAAAAAGCAGTGGCTGCAGGTATAATGGATACCAATCCACTAGCCGATTTCTCTCCTGGAGATATGTCTAAAGACAATTACGACACCTTCGATTTACACAAGAATTATGTAGATGCCATCACTTTGGTTTCCTCTAAAGGAAAGCCTATGGAACGTGAGGCAGATCTTATTGATGTGTGGTTTGATTCAGGTTCTATGCCTTATGCACAATGGCATTACCCATTTGAAAATAAAGAATTAATAGACGATAATAAATCATACCCAGCAGATTTTATAGCTGAAGGAGTAGACCAGACTAGAGGATGGTTCTATACACTTCATGCCATAGGAACTATGGTTTTTGACTCTGTAGCATACAAAGCCGTTATCTCTAATGGGCTAGTGCTAGATAAGAACGGTCAGAAGATGAGTAAGCGTTTGGGGAATGCAGCAGATCCTTTTGCTACGCTTAGTAAATACGGGGCAGATGCCACTAGATGGTATATGATCACCAATGCGCAGCCTTGGGATAATCTAAAGTTCGATTTAGATGGAATTACCGAAGTACAACGTAAGTTCTTCGGAACGTTGTATAACACCTATTCATTCTTCGGACTTTATGCCAACATAGATAACTTTAGCTATGCTGAAGCAGATATTCCTTTCGCTGAAAGACCTGAGATAGACCGTTGGATCCTTTCCAAACTGAACACGCTGATTACTACAGTAGACAAGGCTTATGAAGAGTTTGAACCTACACTAGCAGGAAGATTAATTTATGATTTTACCGCAGATCAGTTGAGTAACTGGTACGTGCGTTTATGTAGAAGACGTTTCTGGAAAGGAGAATATTCTACCGATAAGATTAGCGCATACCAGACCCTTTATAAATGTTTGGAAACGCTTAGTATCATGATGAGTCCTATAGCTCCTTTCTTTTCAGACAGGTTGTTCCAGGATTTAGATGCTGTGACAGGAAGGAGTGCCAATGACACTTCGGCTCCGCTCAGTGTCCAAGATGGAGCGAAAGAGGACATCGAGCGAAGTCGAGATGACAGGGCTGAGAGTGTTCACCTTACCAACTTCCCTGTAGCCAACACTTCAGAGATTGACTCCGACTTAGAGGCTAGAATGGAAATAGCTCAGAAAGTCTCTTCTATGGTGTTAAGCCTTAGAGCTAAGGAGAAAATAAAAGTTAGACAGCCGTTACAAAAAATAATGGTTCCTGTACTGAACGAGACGTTTAAGCGTCAGATTGGTGCAGTGAAAGACTTGATTCTTTCTGAGGTAAACATCAAAGAAATAGAGTACCTGGATGAGTCTTCTAACATATTAGTGAAAAGAATTAAGCCCAATTTTAAAACCTTAGGGCCTAAATTCGGTAAACACATGAAAGCCATAGCCGGAGTGGTGAATGGATTTAGCGAAGAGGATATTGCAACGCTAGAGAAAAACCAAGGAATGGAGCTGGACTTAGGAACTGAAAAAGTGACTATTTCTATGGAGGACGTTGAAATAACGACTGACGATATTCCAGGATGGTTAGTAGCTACAGAAGGAGGATTAACTGTAGCGCTAGACATTACACTCACTGAAGAATTAAAAGGTGAAGGTGTGGCCCGAGAATTGGTAAACAGGATTCAGAACTTGAGAAAAGACTCAGGATTCGAAGTAACAGATAGAATTGAAATTAAAATAAAAAATACACCAGCTATCAGCAGTGCTGTAGAAGCAAACAAAATATATATTTGCGCGGAAGTTTTAGCAGACACTTTAGAAATAGTAGAAGGCGCCACAGGCGGTACTACTGTAGACATAGATGCTGAAACTAGCACAGAGATAGCTATAAATAGAATATAAGTCCATGGCACAAGCTAGATACGGAGACGCTGATTTGAAAGAATTCGAAGCGTTAATAAAAGAAAAATTAGAGATGGCTAAAGAAGATTTAGACCAACTTACGCGTTCATTGTCTAACATTGATAGCAATAACACGAATGATACTGCTTCATCTTTCAAACTGATGGAAGACGGATCAGAAACTATGAGCAAGGAAGAGACAGCTAAGCTAGCTACTCGTCAGGAGAAGTTTGTAGAGAGTTTAGAGAATGCTTTATTGAGAATTAAGAATAAGACTTATGGTCTTTGCAGAGTTACAGGAAAGCTGATTCAGAAAGAACGTTTAAAATTAGTTCCTCATGCTACATTAAGCATAGAAGCTAAAAGAATGCAATAAGAATATTAAAAACACCCGCCATCAACAAGTTAGCCTTTAGAGCAGTATTCGTTACTTTATTAATTCTGGTTATAGACCAAGGGTCTAAGCTATGGGTAAAAACTACTATGCGTTACGGTGAAGGTATTTATGTGTTTGGTGATTCCGACTTTTTAGTGATCAGGTTCATAGAGAATCCTGGCATGGCTTTCGGTTTTGAATTTGGTGGAATAGCGGGTAAACTAGCTCTTAGTATATTTAGATTATTGGCATCAGGAGCCATTATTTATGCGCTTTGGAAACTAGTAAAAACAAAAGCTCCTAAAGGGCTTATTACGTGCGTAGCATTAATTCTAGCCGGAGCAGTAGGAAACATATTAGACAGTATGTTTTTCGGACTTATGTTTGATAAAGGATTGGCTAACGGAGTAGATTATTCGGGCTTAGCTCAAATGACAGAATTCGGTGCGGGATATGCTTCATTTCTCCAAGGAAATGTGGTAGACATGATATCCTTCAGCATCTTCCCTCCTATTTTCAACATAGCAGATTCTGCTATTACCATAGGAGTTATTTGGATCATTCTTTTCCAAAGAAAATACTTCCCTAAACCTGAAAAGGCGGAAGAGGTACAAGAGGGTTTAGATTCTGAAGTTGTTGACGTGGTTTCTGCGAAGACTTAATTAGGTTTAAGCTTACAGACTTTCTGAATTATTCTAGTTTGTTCAATAAAAGTTAAATAACTTCCGCTCTTATGAAAAAGAGCACTTCATTAACCATCATTTCCTCATTATTACTGATAAGTCTTTCATTGTTTGGAAAATCATTACTAAATGTCAAGACAAGTACAATTTACCATGAAGCTCCAAATATCGTCTGGAATTTACTTGGTGAAATTGATTCGAATCCTAACATAATAGTTCTTCCATCTGAAAACCTTCCAGACAGATATAACGTCCTCATTTCTGGAAAAACATCAAGTAGAAAAACTGAAGAATACACGATTTCGTATTCGCTACTTAACTTCCATGATTCTTTAGTGCTGGACGGTCCGTTTGAAATTAAAAAGTCTAGCTTAGGTCTATTTGGACCAATCGTAGATTATACGCTAGCTAAGTTCAGTTTTGGATTTTTAGATAAATCTGTAGTTGATGTTAAAGATGGCGTGATATCTCGTACTTCATTTCATCAATTCGGAAAGTTAACCGGGTGCCAAACTGACTTCAATAGTAAGGGGGATTTGTACAGCATTGTGCATTACAACGAGCAAGAACAAATACATGGACAGTCTCTGTTTATTAGAAATCAAGTACTAAAGTCGTCAATAGAATATCGAGATGGAAATAAATGTGGGATTTTTCAGGAGTACAATGAAAACGGAAGCATTGAAACAGAAGGTAATTACAATTGTGCTGATTACCGAATAATATACACTAGCACTGGAGGTGGAGCAGAAATTATTGATCAAGACGGAAAACAAATTAATTGGAGGGAGGATTTTGATAACGAACAGAAAGTCAGATTCTGGGATGTTATAGGAAGGAGAGGTGCAGGAGATACGATTTTACTCAGAATGCCAATGAATATTAGAACATTTTGACTTTGAAAGCATCCAGAACATCATTCTATTCCAACTCCAACCGGAAGACTTCATCTTCCAAAACCCGAGATGTAGGAGGTGGTGACGGAGGACGAAGTGGCTCACAAATAAATACACAATGACAACTTTTTATTGCATGGATTTCTATCTGTCTCTTATACACATCTCCGAGCCCACGAGACCTCTCTACATCTC
>CAJXOV010000125.1 GCA_913057815.1 uncultured Flavobacteriales bacterium | reverse complement strand
CTCGTGGGCTCGGAGATGTGTATAAGAGACAGGGATGTGATCTGAGCTACTCTAAAAGCCTCTTCACTCCTCTCGAAGTTTCTTTTGGCTGTTTCTACATTATCCTTTTGAGTGTTTAAAATGAAAAGAGAAGTAGTGTAAGCATCATAAGCATTTAACAGATTATATTCTACTTGCTGAGCTGCGCTTTCTTTCTGAATCATCAGACTTTCTAAATTCAGTTCTGCATTCTTTACCTTGGTTTTATTCTGTCCCGAAAATACATTCCAGCTCAGGGTTAATCCAGCGTTAGGTCCTACAGTGGTAGTTCCTGTTACGAAAGCTCCGTTCGGGTCATTGCTCCCTCTGTAATCATAACCCACATTAGCTGATAAAGATGGCAGCATTGCTGCTTTAGAACTTCCCAATGCATACTCTTGGCTAAGCATGTTTTTTTCTATCGAAGCCAGCTGAACATTCTTTTCTTTTGATGAAATCAAAAGCTGATTAAAGTCCAAAACTCTATCCAGAATTATTTCTTCTGAGACTGTAAACTCCTGATTTATATCTGCTCCCATGATTAAATTTAAATTACGGATAGAATTGCTCAATTGCTGCTGTGTATTAATCAGATTTACACTATCCGAATTCAGATCTACTCTAGCATTTAGTATGTCTAACTGCGTTCCCTGTCCGTATTCGAACGCATATTCAGCTCGAGTAAGTCTGTCTACTGAAATAGCTATAGCTTCCTCTAAGCTTTTCTCTGTAGTCTCTAATCTACTCGCGTCATAGTACACCGAACTCAATTCTAAAATGGTGTTTTCAATCAGCTGTCTTACTTGTAGCGCAGAAAGCTCTTTTAGCTCTTGACTTTGTAAATAAGCGTATTTTCTTCCCTGTCCATCCCAAATCGTATAATTCAGATCCACTCCTGCTCCATAGCTATAGCTAGAATTAGCATCATAAGTGTTTTCTCCACCAGATGTATCGAAGGAACCACTATTAAACGTCCAACCGTAATTTCCTGAAGCAGAAAGCGTAGGTAAATATCCTGCGTTAGATTTTTCCGCATTGTTTTCTGCCACAGACTCATTTATTCTAGCCACTTTTATATCATAATTGCTCTCCAGAGTTTGAGCTAAAGCCTCATCGAAAGTAAGCTCTGTTTGTGCTTGTGTTTGTGTAAGCGTTGCAACGCCTAAACACAGTATTATATATCTTATACTCATTTTCATGATTGTAATCCTTCTAATGCTTCCTGTTCTGACTCTATCTCCTTGATAGCTCTTTCTACTGATTCTTTACTAGGCTTTTTACCTTCCCATAACCATCCCGAATACACTTTAATAGTATTACTAGTGGATAACAACATAGGCAACATTACCAGTGTAAGAACTGTAGCTATTCCTATTCCGTAGGCTATGGAAATAGCCATTGGAATTAAGAATTGTGCTTGTAAACTAGGTTCAAAAATAAGTGGAGCTAACCCTGCTATAGTGGTAATGGATGTTAAGAAAATAGCTCTAAACCTAGACGAGCCTGCTTCTATAATGGCTTCATCATATTTCATTCCTTCTTTCAGATAACCATTGAATTTACTAATAAAGACCAAGCCATCGTTGACGACTATTCCCACCAGCGCTATGATTCCTAGGAAAGAAAGTATGTTCACTGGAAAATCGTGAATATAGTGTCCCCAACCTACACCTATCATAGAAAAAGGGATCATAATAAGTAGCAGAAATGGCTGACTGTACGATCTAAAAGTAAAGGCTATTACCACATATATAAGCAGTAAAATTATTAATCCAACTTCTTTAGCAGAGTCTATAACTTTAGAAGCCTCTCTATTCTGACCTTCATAAAGCGCAGATAGACTAGAGTACTTAGCTTGCATAGCAGGAACTACATTTTCTCTAATATCCGTAACTATATCAGCAGCACTCTCTTTAGGATCTTTTAAGTCTGCATACACCTGTATTTCTCTTTTTCCGTCTAAATGATTTATAGAGATTTCTCCTCTTTCTATTTCGTAAGAAGCCAACTCTATTAGCGGTACTCTTTCGCCTTGTGGAGTAACAATTCTCATGTTATCCAAGTCACTAATGGAAGACCTTCCTTCTTTGTCAAATCTTACCCATACGATGATTTCATCTTCTCCTCTTTGGAATCTCTGCACTTGGAGACCGTTAAACCCATACCTAACCTGAGAAATCATATCGGTTAAAGTCAAGCCCATAGCATAGGCTTTGTCTTTCATTTCTAATCTGATTTCTTTGATTCCTTCGGGGTCATTGTCTGCGATATCCCTTAATTTAGGATTGCTACGCATAATCTCTTTCAGCTCTTTTTTAGCAGCTTTTAGTTCTGCTATATCATAACTCAGGAGTGAAACCGAAACAGGCTTACCTCCGAAATTACTTCCACTATCGAAAGAAATACTTTCAGCAGAAGGAAACTCCCCTGATTTTTCGAAAATAGCCGCAGCGACATCTGGGGATGACAAGTTACCTCTTTCTTCACCTGGAAGAAGATTAATTACCAAACTAGCGCTAGCAGTTCCTGGGCCTACATTCTTAATGATATTAACGATGACAGGCTTTCCGTCTTCTCGCAGAGCTGTTAGCTCATCTCCAACTTCTATGGCTTTCTGTTCTATATATGAAACGATAGAGTCTGTCTGAAGAGGATTTACTCCCTGAGGCATTTTCACATCTATCTGAACTCTGTCACTGGCTATAGCTGGAAAGAATGTAGTTTTTATAATACCTCCAGACATACCACCTATAGTAATGATGAATGCTGCTAATAATAAAGCAAAAGAAATCGGTTTATACTTCAGAGCAGCTCTTAAAACAGGCATGTAAACTTTATCTCTGGCAGCATTCATAAATCGGTCTCCCCATTCATTGAATTTATAAGTCTTTTGCTCCGCAGTTAATACTTTAGAATGTGCTATATGAGCTGGAAGAATTACAAATGCTTCCAGAAGAGAAAATCCAAGAGTTAGGATAACCACTATAGTTACCTCACCGAAAAACTCTCCCACTCTTCCGTCTAAAAAGAAAAAAGTACTAAAGGCAATTAGCGTAGTAAGAATGGCGGAAGTTATGGCAGGAAGAACTTCCATAGTTCCATCTATAGCTGCCTGGACTCTAGATTTTCCCTTTTCATAGTGATGGAAAATATTCTCGGCTATGACTATTCCATCGTCTACCAAGATTCCTATTACTATTATCATCCCGAAGAGTGAAAGAACGTTTATAGTAACACCTAAATAATTCACAAGCATGAACATACCCATGAATGAAATAGGCAAACCAAACGCTACCCAGAGAGCTAGTCTTGGTCTAAGAAACAATGATAAAAAGAACAAAACTAAGAGAATACCAACGGCACCATTTTCTGCAAGAAGCTGGGTTCTTTGGATAATGGTTATACTTCTGTTAGCTGTTACTTCTAATTTAATATTTTGATAACGCTCATTAAATGATTCTGCATATGCTATAGAATTATTAGCCGCTTCTATCAGGTCTTCCTTATTGGTGGTTTTCACACTCACCGTTATTGAAGATTTTCCGTTGAAATAGGCTCTTTCTGGAGTTTCAGACCAAGCATCTTTAACTTCAGCTACAGAACCCAGTCTAATTTTAGTTCCATCTGGAAGAGCTTTTATAATTATGTTTTCTAGCTCAAGAGCGTAGTAAGACCTATTTTTTACTCTTATCAAATAATCCTCTTCCACAGTCTTTATCGTTCCTCCTGTAACCAGAATATTAGAAGCAGATACAGCTTGTGAAACATCTCTAAATGACAGATTATACGTTCTTAGAACGTCTTCTTTAACAGCTATATTTATTTCCTCATCAGGAAAGCCCGAAATCTCTACTTGCGATATACCTTCTATGGCTCTAAGTTCCGTTTCTACTTGCCTAGCAATGGTTTTCAATGTTTTCAAATCTACATCTTCACCAGTAACGGCAAGAGAAATAGCATCTGTAAGTGTTTCTTGCTTGGCCACTACAGGAGGCTCCATCTCAGTCGGAAATGAAGGAACTTTATCTACTGCATTCTTCACATCTGCCAGAAGAACATCTATATCATATCCTTTTTCAGCCTCTATACTAATAGTGGCTAAGTTTTCTTTAGAGGAAGAGGTAAATCTATCTATTCCTACCAACCCTCTTAAGTTATTCTCTATTTTTAAAACCACTCCTTCTTCCATCTCAGCTGGAGAAGCACCTGGGTAAACTATAGAAATATTTATGTTTTTAGAATCTTGAAGCGGGAAAAAGCTAGAACGCATACTAAACATTCCTACTAGCCCCAAAACAATAAACGCAAGTATCATAACATTTACAGCTACAGGATACTTAATGAAATGTGTAATTAGTTTTTTCACTTGCTTTCAGGGTTTTCGTAAATACTAACTTTCATTCCAGAAAAAGCGCCAGGAGGAATTTTGGTAAGCAATTGGTCACCATCATTAATTCCAGTTATTACTGCTGTATTTTTAGACATATGCTTAATCTTTATTTCCTTATCCATCAGCACTGAATCTTTTACCAAGAAAACCATGTCATCTTTATAAAGCATAGATCTATTGATCTCGATGGCGTTTTCTATAGCATGTGATGTGATTCTAGTATGCATAAACATTCCGTCTTTGAGTTCTTCAGAATTCGTTTTCACAAACACAGAAGCTAATTGGCTTGCAGAATTAACGGTTCTGTTTACTCTAGAAATTTCTCCTTCCCATGTTTTATCGAAGTATTTATCCTTAGAAAGTGAGGCTTTCATTCCTTTTTCAAGTTTATCAGCTACTTCTGATGTTACGGCTACTTCTAGCTCATAATTATTAGGCCTTATAAAAACCCCTAACTTCTGACCTGGCCTAATAACAGTCCCTGGGTCAACATTAGATTCCACCAATATTCCGTTATAAGGAGCTCTCACACTGTATTTAGAAAGATTGATTTCTGAGTTCTTAATGTTATAATATTCACTATAAATGCTCCTTCCAGTAAGAAAAAGCTTAAGTTGTTCAGAGGAAGCAGCTGGAAGCTCTTTAATGGTTTTGTTTACATCTAACGTTTTAAGGTAATCTGACCACATCTGGAAATCACTATTATAATCCAACCTTAAATCAGCCATTACCGAAGTTAAAAGCTTTTCGAAAGAGCTTCTCTTCGCTACTAAACTGGCTTGAATGTCATTGGCTCTAACAGCGACTAGAACCTCACCTTTCCTAAAACTTCTTCCCTCTTTAAACTTTCCTCCATCGGAAAGCATAAGGCCCTGAACCTCGCTATAGAGCTCTAATCTTTCTACCGCTTCTACTACACCAGATGCTTCTACCAGAACGGAAACTGAAGACAACTTCACTTTCTCAGTAAAAACAGTATTCACCTTGTCAAACGACTTAGGAGTTGGTTGTTCTTTAGAATTAGCCATCACATTAAAAACCATAACTCCGGCTGCTACTATGATTAATCCTATAACTATAATAATTACTTTTCTCATTTTATTTATTATCAAATAATGTCAATTCTTGGGTGATATTCGCTTGAAGCTGCACCATCACTTTTTTCACTGTTTCCATATCTTCTTTAGATACTTTACTCTGAATTTTATCAAATGCCTCTACCAGAATAGGTAATGCTTTTCCCAGCGTTTCTTTTCCTTTTTTAGTTAAATAAATCTGAAACTGTCTAGCATCTTCCTCATCTTTTTGTCTACTTATTAATCCTTTATCCATCATTCCCTTTAGCAGTCTAGAAAGGGAGCTTTTATCTCTTTCAGTTACTATGGATAGGTCTGACTGAGCATGCATTCCGTTACTGATAAGCCTTAGAACTATAACCTGATTTTTTTTAAGTTCCATACCGTGCTGCTGAAACACCTGGTTAACTAAAACATCTACAAGCTTCATGGTTTTGCCTAACCACGGAACTATAGATGCATCCATTTTCTTATCAAGCGGAATTAATTCCATATTGCAAATGTATTATTTAGTTGCGCGTGCAACTAATTTTAACAAGATTTAAACTTCTACTTAAAACCAAGAATACACAGGCAGTCTAGAATTATGATTTCAACTCAGTAAATGGAAAACATCAGCTAGAAATATCACAAGAATTGAGCAATTGATTGCATAAAAAGTAATCCGAACATGCCACTAAACACAACTAAAACAAGCAATTGACTTAGTCCTTTTTGAAAAACATCAGACTAAGTGAATTCCCTAAAGGACAGATTCTACTGTGTTACACGCAAAACTGTGAGTAAGCATAGTTACAACCATACCCAATTACAACAAGTATAATTTCTAAACCAAAAGAAAGAAACAAAATCAGCTAGATTTGATTCACTTCGTCTTTGAATATGACACAAACAACGATATACAGCTTATCTGTCTTACTTCTCGTAAGTCTTATGCTATCGTGCAAATCTTCACAACCTCTTTGGCTTACTTCGAACGATTCTTTACCAATTGGAGAATTCGTGAATCAGACAGACTCAGCTGCTAAACATCTTCAGACTTCTATTTGGCAACACCTCAATAGAAAGAGTAATTTCTCTTCTGATCTGTCTCTTATACACATCTGACGCTGCCGACGAATAGAGAGG
>CAJXOV010000124.1 GCA_913057815.1 uncultured Flavobacteriales bacterium | reverse complement strand
CGGAGATGTGTATAAGAGACAGGCCCTCAATAGTATTATTTTTTATTTGAAAATTTCTCATCAGGTATATTTTCTATTTACTTTTGTGCCATCTCAAAACAGGGGTGCCTAAAATTCAGACGTGAATCAAAGGCTGAGATTATACCCGTAGAACCTGACCGGATAATGCCAGTTAGGGAATTGTTTAACTAAGTTCATTCTCCCCGAATGGATGATTAATAAATCTTATGAAAAAAATATTTTTGAGCATTGCGCTCATCTTTTTCTCCATTATCACATGGAGTCAATTCAGAGTAACAGGAACCGTGTTATCTGAATCAGCTAACCCAATAGTGGGAGCTACAGTTTCCTTTTCAGATTCTTACAGTTATGTTCTTACCGACCTAGACGGAAAGTTTAAACTGGATGTAGAAAATGGTGAAAAGGCCACGTTGGAAATACACTCTTTAGGTTATAAACTCCTGGAAAAGGCAGTCTCTAAGAACTCAAGTTCAGATCTTTCCATTACACTATTGCAAGATGCTGTTTCTCTTTCTGAAGTACAAATAGCGAGCATTCAGATAAACAAAAAAACTCCCATGGCTTATACACAAATGGGAGAAGAAGAAATAGAAAAGCTGAACTTCGGACAAGATCTTCCTTATTTACTTAGAATGCAACCTAGTTTAGTGACCACTTCTGACGCAGGAGCTGGAGTTGGATATACAGGAATGAGAATAAGAGGAACGGACGCTTCCAGGATAAATGTGACTGTAAATGGAATTCCATTAAATGATTCAGAAAGTCAAGGAGTTTTTTGGGTGAATATGCCAGATGTCGGGAGTAGTGTAAATAGCGTTCAGATACAGCGTGGAGTGGGAACTAGTAGTAATGGAGCTGCAGCTTTTGGAGGAACAGTTAATTTACAAACCACACGCCCTGATAAAGACAGTTATTTCAAAAACACTCTAGGTGGTGGATCTTATAACACACTGAGGTCTAACTTGGAGTTTTCTACAGGAATGATAGATGACAAATGGAACTTTAACGGAAGGCTCTCTAAAATCACATCAGATGGATATATAGATAGAGCTAGCTCTGATTTAAGTTCTATCTATTTAAGCGCAGGCTTATATCTTAAGAACACTTCATTAAGAGCTGTGGTTATTAAAGGAGAGGAAAAAACTTATCAGGCGTGGTATGGAACACCACAAGCATTACTAGATAATGACTTAGAAGGCCTAGAACATTTTGCTGATAATGTAGAAGGACTGGATGAGGAAGACCGTGAAAATCTTTTAAACTCAGATAGAACATACAACAGATATACATACGACAATCAAGTAGATAATTACAATCAGGATCATTATCAGCTGCATTTAACGCATTCATTTTCTTCTGCTTTAAGCTTGAACGCAAGTGGACATTACACAAAAGGTGCTGGCTATTTTGAAGAATACAAAAAAGACGAAGATCTAGAAGATTATGGAATTACTGTAGATGATGATCAGGTTCCTGCAGGGACAGTTTCTACTTCTGACATCATTAGAAGAAGATGGTTAGATAATGATTTTTATGGTGGGGTTTGGGCCTTAAACTATAAGAAAAATAAAATTAACGCTACTTTCGGAGGAGCAGCCAACCAATATTTAGGAGACCACTTTGGGGAGGTAATATGGGCGCAGTATGCCGGTGATTCTGATATCAGAGAAAAGTACTATGAAAGTGATGCCACTAAAAATGATATAAGCTCATACTTAAAAGCTTACTATGATGTGAATGATAAGTTTAATGTTTTTGCTGATTTGCAAGGCAGACTTATTTCATATGAATTACAAGGAACTGACAATGACCTTAGACTTTTAGAATCAGATAAGTCTTGGACATTTATTAATCCTAAAGTAGGAGCTTCATATGTACATAAAAAGCATAAGCTCTACGGAAGTTACAGCATAGCCAATAGAGAACCTACCAGAAGTGACATTATAGATGCAGCTCCTGGTCAAACTCCTAAACATGAATCTATGCAGGATTTAGAATTAGGGTATTATTATGCAGCTCAGAAATTTGCTTTCAATGCTAATTTTTACAACATGCAATACGACAATCAACTGGTTCTTACTGGTGAGATTAATGATGTGGGAGATGCTGTGAGAAGTAACGTAAAAGACAGCTACAGAAGAGGTGTAGAATTAATAGCTGGTTATGATATTACTAAAAAGATAAACTGGCAACTAAACATGACGTTTAGTCAAAACAAAATAGAGTCATTTACTGAATCTGTAAGTGAAATTATATTCAATGAGTTTAAAGATACAGACATCAGTTTTTCGCCAAACTTAATAGCTGGTTCTGATATCGGAATTAAACTTTTGGAGAAAGGAAAATCCAAATTGAATGTTAATCTTCTCACTAAGTATGTTAGCGATCAATACTTGAATAATACAAGTAATGATAACAAGAAATTAGATGCCTATTTAGTGAATAGTGCATCTGTTAGGTATTCTCTTAAAAACACGTTTTTAAAGGAGTTAGGACTGAGCATGCTGGTAAATAATTTCCTATCTGAAGAATACTCTTCCAATGGCTATACCTATAGTTATGCTTACCAATACCCAGGAGAAAATGACGAAACTATTACTGTACATGAAGAGCAGAATGCCTATTACCCTCAAGCACCTATTAACTTTATGTTTCAAATAGATGTGAAATTCTAATCTAGAATTTCCTTTTTCTAGAACTGAAAATCCCTTCTCTGATAGAACCAGAGAAGGGATTTTTATTCTAATGAGTTTAAGAATAGATTTATGACACATTAATCATTTTAAATTGGCTTTAACTAAGTCAACAGGTAATGCAAAAACCCCTTTTCAACGAATCAAAAAGGGGTTCTTACTATATATATTTGGTATCTTTCTATTTTATGTTCAACTCTTTATCTGAGTCTACTTTCTTTTCACCTTTTAAATAGAACACATACATTCCATTTAAATATTCATTCTTAGGTATCTTCCTTGTGTATCTAGTATTCTTTTCTAGGCCAGAATACGTAACCTGATGAACAATCTTACCAGCCAAGTCTGTCATGGTTAATACTTTGGTATTATCGTCTTCTGAATCAAAAGAAATAATAAAGTCTTCTCCTATTGTATTCAAAACATCAAACTCAACTACAGAAAATTGGTTGATTTGCATATCGGCTAAAGCTAATTCTTCTCGCACATGAATAATCTGAGTAACTACAGTTGAATTCCCGGTACAATCTGTAGCAGTCCATGTTCTTAAAATATCATGGTCAGGACAACATTTGATTTCTGCAATTAAATCTCCGGAGCCAAACACATAATCACCATTCAAATCCCCTTCATAAAAGAACCAACCAGAAATTCCGTAATCTAAATTTTTATTATTAGCTCCTCTCCCTACTTGGAATCCAAAAGTATAATCTACAGGTGTATGCGTCAAATTCAGCTCTGATCCTTCAAATTCTCCTGCACCGATCAACCTACTATCTGAGCTTAGTTTATAATAATCCCAGTCTAAATAATTATCACCTGCTAGTCCAAGATCGTCTTTATACCTTCCACCATTGGCAGACCAATCAGTCCAGTCTTGTTTATCATAAAGAGTGAAATCCAAAATCCAGCTTTGGTTAGGATTGGCAGAATTATACACCTGTCCTGAAATATGGATGTTTCCTTCTGCATTTTCAGAAGTAAACATTCCTGCTTCTTGACCAAAAACGTAATCAGAACCATCTGAGCTTAACGAAGGAAGCCAAATGGCCACATCACCTGATAAAGACTCGGCATTACCCAGCTTACAAGTATTTTCTAATTCCTCTAAGTAATGTACATCCTCAGTGAATTCCGTTTCAAAATCTCCACACTCACCGAAAACTGCTAGTGTAGGAATTTCAGGTATTTCATCACAATTTACAGTGATTTCATCCTCTGTTACATTTAGCTCCGGCTCTTTTGAATCAATAACATGTACAATTTGTTCAACAGACTTAGTGTTCCCACACATATCAGTAGCTGTCCAGTTTCTAAAAAGATCATATGTCACACTGCACTCCGAACTAATTCTTTCTTCATCATATATAATTATTAATTCAGAACAATCATCAAAAAATTCCACATTAGGCAAATCTAGATTCTCTGAACACTCATAAAACAACTCTGGCTCAAAGTCACCTGCCACTGGTGATGAAGTATCTTCCAATGTGATTAACTGAGTGTGCGAGGTTATATTCCCGCATAAATCTTCAGCTACCCAAGTTCTACTTAATTGTCTCAAACAACCCAACCCATTCATCTGTTCCGAATATTCAACTTGAACTTCTTGAGTACAATTATCACTAGCTGTCATTTCAAATGGCTCAGGTAAATCACTACAGGACACACTAAAATTGACAGGAATAAAGTCGAAAACAGGAGCTATCTCATCAGTTACAGTAATAGTTTGAATAAGAGAAGTTTCGTTTCCACAATTATCTACGGCTGAGTATGTCCTTAGAATAAGGTAAGGACATGCACCTAAAACTATCTCATCTTCAATGTAAACTTCTACATCACTATCACAGTTATCTGTAGTCTCTGTTACTCCTATTCCAGGAATATTCATACAGTCAGTAGTTAAATCAGCAGGAATAGATAATAGTACTGGAGCCTCCACATCTGAAATATGTATTAATTGAGTATGAGTTAATTCATTCCCGCATTCATCTGCAGAAGACCAACTTCTAGTAGTTACACTTCCACATTCATTTTCCTCGGTAAATTCTGAAAATGTCACTGCTGGAGAGGCTGTACAATTATCTGAGGCTGTTAAGACAGCTTCTTCAGGAAGAACTGATCCACACGTTAATTGAATATCAGCAGGGTAATCACTTAACGTAGGTGGTTCTACATCTTCTACGAAAATATATCGTTGAGCCACAGCTTGGTTTCCACAAGCATCTGTAGCTACCCACCTTCTAAGAATTGTGTATGAGCAGCCTGCTCCTAAAGTCTGCTGGCTATAAACAACATCAATATCTGCTGCATTACAAGCATCAGAAATAACAGGAGTAGTGGCTGGCGGAATAGAACCGCAATCTACAAATGTGCCGGCCAAAACTCCTGTGAATACGGGAGGAGACAAATCAATAATATGAATTGTCTGTGTAAGTGTAGCGGCATTTCCGCATAAATCAGTGGCTATATAAGTCCTTAATATTTCAGCATCACACCCTTCAGAAATTGGCTGGTCAGAAAAAGAAATATTTATTTCTCCTCCACAGTTATCACTAACCTCAGGTAATGGTAATTCATTTAATTGTCCACATTCTACAGCATTATCAGCTATAGGATTTAAAAATACCGGTGGTGCTTCGTCTATGAGGCTAATACTCTGCATAGCAATGGTTGTATTTCCACAATCATCAGTGGCTATCCATGTTCTTATCAATAACTGTTCACACCCGTTTCCGTTTACAGATTCGGATACTGTAACATCTACATTTTCATCACAGTTATCAGTTACAAAAGGAATTGGTAGATCAGGAATATTCTCACATGTAGCTTCTAAAGTAAACACTATCCCAGTCATCAGTGGTGGTTCGTTGTCTTCTATAAACACCGTTTGAGTCATTACTGTAGAGTTTCCACATTCATCTGTAGCGGTCCATGTTCTAAAAATATTTGGACAACCTCCAGAAGCATAATTCTGTTCAAACTCAATATTTACACTTCCCCCACATTCATCTGAGGCTGTTACAACTGGCGGAGTTAAATCGTCTCCACAAGAAGCCGTAACATCTGCGATCTCCTCATTAAATACAGGAGCTTCTTCATCCATTATAGAAACCTGTTGGGTAACGTTGGCACTATTCCCACATTCGTCTGTAGCTGTCCATGTTCTTAGAATATTATATGACTGAGTACATGAAGAATTTACGGTTACTTCATTAAAATCAATTTGAACTGAAGAACAATTATCTACAGCCGTAGGAGCAGAAAAACTTGGCGTTTCAGATCCACAAGTAAGGTTTTCATTTTCTGGAATATTTGAAAACACAGGTGGAGTAGTGTCTTCAACATCTATAAACTGAATAGCTTGACTTTCATTTCCGCATGCATCTATAGCTGTCCATGTTCTGGTTATTCTAGTATTACAATCAATAAAATTAGAATCATCTGCAAATAAAATTTGCACCGCGCTGCAGTTATCTGTTACATATGGAAATTCGATTGTTCCCAATTCTGATTCACACTCTAGATGAATAGTGTTTAAACTTGGGAAAACGGGAGCTTCCTCATCTCTAAAAGTAATAATCTGTGTGAAGCTAGATGAATTAGAACATAAATCAACTGCCGTATATACTCTTGAAACTATATTCTCACAATCTGAATTAGCTATGGATTCATCTACAAACGTTAGCTCTAAATACTCAGAACAGTCGTCTTCAATTTGAATTAAATCTTCTATAGTAGCATCACAAGAAACCACCAATTCAGTACTTCCAGTAATCATAGGTGCTTCTTCATCTACGATAGTAATTACTTGAACAAGTTGGGATATATTTCCACAATTGTCTTCTGCTTCCCATACTCTGGTTAATTCCTGTCTCTTATACACATCTGACGCTGCCGACGAATAGAGAGGTGTA
>CAJXOV010000123.1 GCA_913057815.1 uncultured Flavobacteriales bacterium | reverse complement strand
AGATGTAGAGAGGTCTCGTGGGCTCGGAGATGTGTATAAGAGACAGTTTTAGAAGCATCACATGGTGAAGTATTAAAACCAGAAACTATAAACTACAGAACGTATAAGCCAGAGAGAGATGGATTATTCTGCGAAAGAATATTCGGACCTGTAAAGGATTATGAGTGTCACTGTGGAAAGTACAAGAGAATTAGGTACAAAGGAATCGTATGTGATAGATGTGGTGTAGAAGTAACTGAGAAAAAAGTTAGAAGAGAGAGAGCTGGACACATTCAATTAGTAGTTCCTGTAGCACATATCTGGTACTTTAGATCTTTACCAAATAAAATAGGTTACCTATTAGGATTACCTACTAAAAAGTTAGATCAGATTATTTATTACGAGAGATACGTAGTAATAAACCCTGGTGGAACTGTAAATAAAGAAGGTGAGTCATTAGAAGTTCAAGATTATTTAACTGAAGAAGAGTACCTAGATATTCTAGATGCTATGCCTAAGGATAATCAATACTTAGATGATAAAGACCCTAATAAATTCGTAGCTAAAATGGGTGCAGAAGCACTTCATGATTTACTACAGAATTTAGATTTAGATGCATTGTCTTATGACCTTAGAGATAAGGCTCAGAAGGAAACATCTCAACAAAGAAAGAATGAAGCTCTTAAGAGACTTCAGGTAGTAGAATCTTTTAGAGATTCTAATGCTAGAATAAAGAACAATCCAGAATGGATGATTATGAAGGTGGTACCTGTTATTCCTCCTGAATTAAGACCATTGGTTCCTCTAGATGGAGGAAGATTCGCTACTTCTGATTTAAATGATTTATACAGAAGAGTAATCATTAGAAATAATAGACTGAAGAGACTAATAGAAATTAAGGCTCCTGAAGTAATTCTTAGAAATGAGAAAAGGATGCTTCAAGAATCTGTAGATTCTTTATTAGATAACTCTAGAAAGTCTAGTGCTGTGAAAACAGAATCTAACAGACCTTTAAAGTCACTTTCTGATTCATTAAAAGGAAAGCAAGGTAGATTCAGACAGAATTTATTAGGAAAAAGGGTAGATTATTCTGCCAGATCTGTAATTGTAGTAGGACCTAACTTGGAACTACATGAGTGCGGTATTCCTAAGGATATGGCTGCAGAGCTTTACAAGCCTTTTATCATCAGAAAGATGATAGAAAGAGGTATAGTAAAGACAGTAAAATCAGCTAAAAAGATAGTAGATAAGAAAGAACCTGTAGTTTGGGATATATTGGAGAATGTACTTAAAGGACATCCAATTCTTCTGAACAGAGCACCTACTCTTCACAGATTAGGTATTCAGGCTTTCCAACCTAAACTAATAGAAGGAAAAGCGATTCAACTTCACCCACTTGTATGTACGGCCTTCAATGCCGATTTCGATGGGGATCAGATGGCGGTTCACCTTCCATTAGGAAGTGCAGCTATATTAGAAGCACAAATGTTAATGTTGGCTTCACATAATATCTTGAACCCTGCTAACGGTGCACCTATTACTGTACCATCACAGGATATGGTACTTGGACTTTATTATTTAACAAAGTCTAGAGTAAGTACTAAAGATCATATTGTAAAAGGTCAAGGAAGTACTTTTTATTCTCCAGAGGAGGTAATTATAGCTCACAATGAGAAAGCTCTGGATATGCACGCTAACATTAAAGTTAGATGGCAGGATCACCATGGTGAATTCCATATCATAGAAACTACTTGTGGTAGAGTTATATTTAATGAGTATGTACCTAAAGAAGCTGGTTATATTAACCAAGTATTAACTAAGAAAGCTCTTAGAGATATTATTGGTGACATTCTTAAAGTGGTAGCAGTAGCTAGAACGAGTAAGTTCTTAGATGCTATTAAGCACTTAGGATTTACCATGGCATTTAAAGGTGGATTATCATTCAACTTGGATGATGTAATCATACCAGCTGAAAAAGTGAAGTTAGTTGAAGAAGCTACTGCTAAAGTAGATGAGATTAAGGCCAACTATAATATGGGTCTTATTACTAACAATGAGAGATATAATCAGATCATTGATATTTGGACACATACTAACTCTAGATTGACGAATATCCTTATGGATAGATTGGAAACGGATAACCAAGGTTTCAACTCTATTTATATGATGTACGATTCTGGAGCAAGGGGATCGAAAGAGCAGATTAGACAGCTTTCAGGAATGAGAGGGTTGATGGCTAAGCCACAGAAATCTTCTGCTACTGGTGGTCAGGATATTATTGAAAATCCTATTCTTTCTAACTTTAAAGAAGGTCTTTCTATCCTTGAGTACTTTATATCTACTCACGGTGCCAGAAAAGGTCTTGCAGATACTGCTCTTAAAACGGCCGATGCAGGTTACTTGACTAGAAGATTGGTAGATGTAGCACAGGATGTAATTATTACAGGAGAAGACTGCGGTACACTAAGAGGTGTGATGGCTGCTCCACTTAAGAAAAATGAAGATATAGTAGAGCCTTTATCTGAAAGAATTTTAGGTAGAGTATTGGTTCATGATGTAATAGATTCTAAGACTGACGAAGTAGTAGCTGTAGCAGGAGAAGAAATAACAGAAGTAATAGCAGCTGCTATTCAGGAGACTGGAATAGAAGAAGTAGAAGTAAGATCTGTACTAACGTGTGAGCAAAGAAAAGGAGCTTGTGCTAAATGTTACGGAAGAAACTTAGCTACTGCTAGATTAGCTCAAACTGGAGATGCAGTAGGAGTAATAGCAGCTCAATCGATTGGAGAACCAGGAACGCAGTTAACGCTTAGAACTTTCCACGTAGGGGGTACTGCAGCTAATATTGCTGATGAGAATGATATCAAAGCTAAAGGCGATGGTAAACTAGAAATCGAAGAGTTAAGAGTAGTAGAAACTACAAATGATAGTGGTGAAAAAGAAGTGATAGTTGTTTCTAGATCTTCAGAGATGAAGATTGTAGATGAGAAAACTGGAGCTACTGTAGCTACTAACAATATACCTTATGGTGCTACATTATTAGTTCATAAGAAAAAGAAAGTAAAGAAAGGAGATGTTATCTGTACATGGGATCCATATAACTCTGTAATCGTTTCTGAAGCTGAAGGTAAAGTCGTATTCGATAATGTAGAATCTGGAATTACTTACAGAGAAGAAGTAGATGAGCAGACTGGATTTACCGAGATGGTAGTAATAGAAACTAAGGATAAGAAGAAAAACCCAGTAATCAACGTAGAGAAAGGCGGTGAAATACTAAGAAGTTATTCTCTTCCAGTAGGATCTCACATCTCAGTAAAAGAAGGAGATAAGATTACCTTAGGAGATACCATAGCTAAGATACCTAGAGTAGCAGGTAAGTCAGGTGATATTACAGGGGGTCTACCTAGAGTAACTGAGTTATTCGAAGCTAGAAACCCTTCTAATCCAGCTGTAGTTTCTGAGATAGATGGGATTGTTTCTTTCGGTAAGATTAAGAGAGGTAACAGAGAAATCATAGTAGAATCTAAGACAGGTGAGTTAAAGAAATATTTATGTTCTTTATCTAAGCACATCTTAGTACAGGAAAATGACTTCGTGAAAGCGGGTATGCCACTTTCAGATGGAGCTGTTACTCCAGCAGATATACTAGCTATCGAAGGGCCTACGGCAGTTCAGGAGTACTTGGTTAATGAAATCCAAGAAGTATATAGACTTCAAGGGGTGAAGATTAACGATAAGCACTTCGAGGTGATCGTACGTCAGATGATGAGAAAAGTAATCATCGAAGATCAGGGAGACACTAGATTCTTAGAAAAGCAGTCAGTAGATAAGGCTGAGTTTATGAGAGAGAATGACTTAGTGTATGGAATGAGAGTAGTAATAGAAGCTGGTGAATCAGAAACTGTAAAAGCAGGTCAAATACTTTCAGCTAGAAAGCTTAGAGATGAGAATTCTAAATTGAAAAGAAAAGCAATGGCTTTAATAGAATCTAGAGACGTAGTTCCGGCTACATCTAGGCCACTATTACAGGGTATTACTAGAGCTTCTCTTCATACACAGAGTTTCATATCAGCTGCATCATTCCAGGAAACTACTAAGGTTCTTAATGAAGCTGCAGTAGCAGGTAAGGTTGATTACTTAGCAGGATTAAAAGAGAATGTAATCGTAGGACATCAAATACCAGCGGGAACAGGAACTAGAATATTCCAAAAAGTAATAGTAGGAAGCCAAGAAGAATTCGATGCTTTAACAGCTAAGAAGGAAGCCGAAGCTGCTGCTGAAGAATAGTAAGATAACAATAGTAAGAATATATAAAAGGCTGATACATATGTATCAGCCTTTTTTGTATGTAATATTTTCCTATATTCCGAATAACTAAATGAAACTTACTATGAAACTGCTATTTAAAACTACACTCTGTGCACTCATTATTTTCTATTCTCATAATATTTATTCTCAAGTAACCTTATCACAGATCTGTGAGGGAACTAGCCTTGAGGCAGAACTGACATCTGACATCTGTGATTTTACGATAACCGCAACTTTCCCAAGTCCTCCCGAAATCATTATGTGGCAAGACTGGAATGCTTCTGAATTGGGGTCAACAGCGATGATCACTGTTAGCAATCCAGGGAGTTATACTGTGAATTACACGATTGGTTCTGAGTCATATAGCTGTTCGATTTTTATTTCTGCGGATGATTACGTTCAAAATACATCTTTTCAATGTCATACTGGATTTGACGGAGATGATGCTGGATATGCGGCCTACTTCAGATCAGTACTCCCTGAATATTATTGGACATTTGAAGATGACGGCACACCGATTGATCTATCAGGAGACATCAATTATGAATTAGTGGTGAATGCGAATAACACAGTATCAGATGCAGAACATCGTTTAAGTGCATTATCTATTCCTATCGAATATCAAGATGATATTATTATTAATCAGAGAAGTCTAAATAGAGGAGCACTTTCAAATAACTTAGAATTCCTTGGTGAGCAAGAGTCCTTAGTTGGATCTAGTAGCGATAAAGGTTTTAAATGTCAAATTTTTCAAGAAGGATTTGATGATATTGCAATGTACAAAGAAATTACAGTGGAAGTTTTGGCCAAATTAGACTTTAATGGAGCCGGTGTAATGAATATTCTCAAGCCAAGTACAGGGATTGGAAAAGGACTTACTTTTAAAATCCTGCAAGAGAACAATGAATGGGCATTCACTTATGGTATTGAGGCTGATCTTACTCCAGATGATGGATTAGATGAAACTCATGGAGGAATTATAGAGAGTAATAACTTTGTTTATGCCGAAGCAATAAGGGGAAATGCAATTGGGTTTGAAGGTTGGAATCATTTTGTCCTAACTTTTGACCTTAGTGCTAACACAGGAGAACTTTTTATAAATGGTGTCTCCATCGATTCTGGGGATTTAGTAGATGAGGAAAATGAAGCAGATAAACTTTTTAGCTCTTCTACAGATTTTGGAAATGAGGATTGGGAATTTCTAATAGGAACGACTTTTTTCAATAGTTATGGGGGAGAATTTTTCGGAAATATAGATGAACTAGCGCTCTATACAAATCACATATTAAGTCCTGCTTTAATTTATCAGCATTATTTAGATGCTATACCTGAAATAGATGAGGATGGTATTGTCCTTAATGAAGGCGGAAAGCATTACACATATTATCCAAGGGTTTCTGAAAGTGAAATAGAAGCTCCTCTTTCTCCTTTAGCAAAGTATCGGGCAATGGAGTTTCCTATAGGTTATATGGAAAGTGAATTTATTTCGGGAACGGAAGGGATAAGTAATTTAAGGCTTCATCCTATTGACGTACCTGGTGATGGTGATTGGCTTAGTTCAAATAATGACGCTCTAGGGGAAAGTGATCCTAGAATAGTAAATTGGATGGATCCCGCCCAAGATGATAATTTTCCTGGTTGGTATAATAAGTTGGAAAACCCAATTGATCAACTAAAATTATACCCTTTACCGAGGTATAAAAAAGAGCATAATTTAAGGGAAAATTTCCCATGGTTTGAAGTTGCACGTTTAGCGGGACATACTTCCAGACAGTACTCTGTGGGAGAGTTGGGAGATGAAGATTATATTGATAAGATAAAAATAATCACAGAAGAGTTGACAATGAACTGGTTTCATGGAATTCCTTTACCTAAAAACATAGCACAACCTTTTAATGGGTATAATGCTGTAGCTTCGTTTGCCAATCTTCATCCTGAAATTCCAGTTCATACTCATATCAATTGGGATTCTCATTCCAGAGTTTTACATCCAAATGCAGGACTTACTAATCTTAGTTCACATTCATTAAGTGACCCGAATTATTATTTTGATAATGACTACGATCAAGAGATACAAACTAACACTTTTTCTCTTTTAGGCAGTAGAACATTGGCTTATGAAGATGGACTCAGCGTTGGAAGTAGAAGATTGACAGATCCAGAACGCGGATTTGATGTCCTAGTCAGACCAATAGATATTATTAATGAAAATGGTGAGTTGGGAGAATTGAATTGGGGTTCTCATAATTTTTTCGATTCTAGCGTAGCCTTCAATCAAGTATTTATTGACAATGATCTTTTGGATTACACCTCAGTTTCTTCGGAGTCTCTTTTTGAAGATTTAGTTGTAGCTCCAGTAATTACAGATGATGAATTGGATTATGTTAAGGACTGTCTCTTATACACATCTCCGAGCCCACGAGACCTCTCTACATCTCG
>CAJXOV010000122.1 GCA_913057815.1 uncultured Flavobacteriales bacterium | reverse complement strand
AGCGTCAGATGTGTATAAGAGACAGCTTATACCGGGCACAAGTGACCCAGTTGCCATAAATAGTGTAAATAATATTTTCAATACGGAATACTACTACGACAACAGGAACCCACTTGGACAAAACATCCAATATGATGGATTTACAATTGGATTAAAAGCTGAAGTTGGCAACCTAATTCCTTGTGAGACATATACTCTTAAATTAATCATCGCAGATGGAACAGACAGACTTTATGACTCAGCAGTATTTATTGAAAGGATAAACTCCAATTTCAGTGATATCTTAACAAGTACTACTGGAGGGACACCATATATGATCGAAGGATGTAATGATGGTGAGATTATATTTTCACCAGAGGAAGTAATGAACGTTGATCAAGATGTATTTTACAGTTTTGGTGGTACAGCAGATATTTTTAACGATTATACTTCTACGCCTAGTCTAGGTAACAACAACCCTTTAGACTTACAGACAATAACGATTCCTGCCAATGAAGAATCTGTTTCTATTTCAATTAACCCAATAGATGACGGAACAATAGAAGGTGACGAATTTATAACACTTTATGTCATTAACACTGTATGCGATACCGACATTCAAGATTCAGTAAGATTTATCATCAAAGATTCTCTTGAATTATCCGTTATCCCTCAGAACATAGAAATTTGTGCTGGAGAACCAGTAACACTAGAAGGAATATCAGACACTGATGGCAACTTCTCATTCAATTGGGAGCCTTCCGACTTAGTATCTTCACCTTCTACATTACTGACAATTGCTTCTCCTGTTGTGGATACTGAATTCGTATTATCATCCTCATTAGCTTCTTGTACTGCAGAGGCATCAGCGTCAGTAACAGTGAAAAACATTGAATTAGATGCTGTGATAACTCCTGTAAACTGTTCAGGAGCTGCCATAGGGTCTATTGATCTTTCAATTTCAAATTTCACTCCGGATTTAACTATATCATGGACCAATAGTGATGATGTGGAAATATCAACTGATGAAGATATTTCAGGATTAGTAGCTGGAGCCTATACTGTATTTATCGTAGACGGTGACGGATGTGAAGTAACTCAAACTTTTGTAGTTAACGAAGAAAACACACTTCAAACTAATTTAATCTTAAGTGATTATAATGGAAGTACAATTTCATGTAATGGAACATGTGATGGAACTGCTGAAATAACTCCTTCCGGAGGATCAGGAGATTACACTATTACATGGAGTGAATCAGTTCCCGATAATACTTTATCGCTTAGTGATCTTTGTCCAGGGATATACTCCGTAACATTAGAAGATAGTGAAGGATGTATTGTTACGCAAAATTTCACCATATCAGAACCTGACCTTTTAGAAGGCGCAGTGTTAGGTATTAATGAAATATTATGTAACGGAACTTCTACAGGCGAAGCTTCAGTGACCGCAACAGGCGGCACCTCTCCATATAGTTATTCATGGAGTGATGATCCAACTGGTCTGCCAGTGTTAGGTCTTGGCCCAACATTAAGTAACCTGGGAGATGGAACTTATTTTGTCACAGTTAGTGATATTAACGGCTGTATAGCTAACAATTCTGTAGAAGTAGTGGTAGCACCACCACCACCACCAATCGCTATAACTTTATCAGCACTTTCTTATGGGAACGGATTCAATACAACTTGTTTTGATTCTTCAAATGGACAAATCACTGCTAATGTTACTGGAGGTACACCAGGATATGACTTAGAATGGTTTGACCAAGGTGGAAATTCACTTGGATCCGGAATTATCATTGCTGGACTAGACTGTGGTAATTATACATTAAACGTAGTTGATGATAATGGTTGTACAGAGACTGAAACCATTCTAATTGAATGTCCTCCTCAAATAACCGCAAATTTTATTGTAACTCCTAACCCATGTTCTGACCCTTTGGCTACAGACGGAGCCATCGATTTAACTCCAAGTGGAGGAACCGGAATAGGTTACACATTTAGTTGGGAAGACCAAAATGGAGTAGATTTTGGCGTAAATGAAGATCTTAACAATTTAGCCTCTGGAGTATACACAGTGACCATAACAGACTCAGATGGATGTTCTAGGACTATATCCATACCAGTTACTAACGAAGATAATATTATTATTAATGTAACTAACTTCTCTAATAATAGCTGTTTCGAAAGCTGTGATGGAGTAATTGACATTGAAATCACCGGTGTACTAGGCACTTACACTGTAGAGTGGTCAACATTAGATGGAGTGTTTTCGGCTTCTGAAGATTTAACTGGGCTTTGCCAAGACACTTACTTTCTCTTAGTAACTTCTGATGACGGATGTCAAGCGACTGAACAATTTGTAATTACGCAGCCTTCAGAGATATTGATTGAACTAATCAGCACTCTTGATCCTAGCTGTGAAGGACAAAACACAGGGACTATAGACATTGAAGTTTCAGGAGGTAATGGTAATCTTTCTGTAGAATGGCTCGCTAACGGAACAGGCGTTGGGGATTTTATGGGTTCTACAGATGAAGATATTGAATCACTTACTGAAGGTATCTACACTGTGGAAGTAACTGATGATAGTAACATGTGCGTTGCAACGCTAGATGTTGAGCTTGAAGCTCCTCAAAGCCTTGATTTAGACATACAATTTAGTGTTTATGATGGTGGATTCTTCACCTCATGTGCTGAAGCTTCAGATGGATTCTACAATGTAGCAGCTTCAGGAGGAAATCCTGATTTTGAGAATCTAGATCACGGTTACTTTTATGATTGGACTGGTCTACCTTTAGGAAACGACCCAAGTGAACCTAATCAATTGGGGTTAATGGGTAGCATGACATATTTGTTAGTAGTAACCGATACAGCAGGTTGTGAAATTAGCACAGTTCTAAACCCACTATCTCCGGACACATTAATGGCCTCAGAGACAGTGTTTGATGTTACATGTACCGGATTAAATGATGGTAGAATAGTACCAAATATAACTGGAGGAAGCGGAACTTTAACAAGCATCGTTTGGACTGGTGATATTGGTGATAATACTACTGATGCAGATACACTTTTCAATTTAAGCCCTGGAACATACACTGTTGAAGTGTTTGATACAAACGGATGTACATTTGTTGAATCGTTTGAAATCGAAGAGCCTGATCCACTAGAAAGTGAAATTATAGATATTACTCAAGAAGATTGTTTTGGCAGTTCTAATGCCTCTGTTGAGGTGGGTGCCATCGGTGGTACTCCTAATTACACATTTGATTGGATTGACGATTCTATGAATATCTATTCTGGTCCTATCCTAGCAAGTATTCCTTCTGGGGAATATTACCTTACTATAACTGATGATAATGGGTGTATCGCTCTTGATACTTTAGATATAAACTCTGATGAAGTCTTTAATTTAGACCTGACTTTATTCCAAGTTGGAACTGGAGACTACACCTTGGCTTGTTTAGGAGATGAAAACGGAAGTGCTTTCGCAGATGTCACTGGAGGTATTCCTGATTATTCATACGTTTGGACAAATGACCTCAACGAGGTTATAGGAGATGAACCAACGCTGGCTGATCTAGGTTCAGGAGATTATTTTGTTGAAGTTTCTGATCTTAGCGGATGTGTACTTAACGGTACAGTATCTGTAACCGAACCTTTGACAGAATTTATAGCTACTTCTACCATTGTAACACCAATTCAATGTAATGGTGAATGTACTGGAGAGATTGACGTAACGGTTACTGGCGGTGACCCGGATTACAGCTATTTATGGGAACTAAATGATGATGAATTAGACTTCAACGAATCTGCCGAAGACCTTTGCGCTGGTGATTATGAAGTTCTAGTAGTAGATGCTAACGGATGTGATACTTTAATGAGCGTAACTCTCTTAGAGCCTGAACCAATTCAAACAGCTGTTAATCTAACCCAATACTTAGGAACACCTTCGTACAACGTATCCTGTTTTAATGCTGAGGATGGACAGATAGATGTAGAAGTTAGTGGAGGAACTCCAGGCTACACTTTGAACTGGACAGGAAACATAGGAACTAATGATGCTACCAATGACACTTTATTCAATGTAGGTCAAGGAATCTACACTTTATTCATTACTGATCAAGCTCTATGTGCTTCTGAATTAATAGTAAATCTCACACAGCCAGATTCTTTAGAGTTAGACGAGATTATAACTCCAATTGATTGCTTTGATAGCGATAATGGAATCATAGATGCTAACCCAATTGGAGGAAGCGGAGTTTACCAATTTGTTTGGGGACATACTCCCGATAACACACAAACCGTAACAGACTTAGCTGGATCTAGCTATGAAGTGACTGTAACTGATGAAAATGGATGTATGACATTTGAGGAATTTGATATGATTGAACCCCCACTTCTGTCTGTAAGTGCAAATGCAGTTTCCTCAACTTGTGGTTTAGCCAACGGTGAAATAAGCACTACTGCAAGTGGTGGAACTTTACCTTATACCTACAACTGGAATAACGGAGCTTCACCAATTGCCAACCCGCTCAATCTGGCCGGTAACGATTATACATTAGTGCTAACAGATAGTAATTTATGTGAAATTGAAATAGATGTTCAAGTAGGAATTTCTACAGGAATAGAACTTAGCTCTGAAAATGTAACAAGTGTTTTATGTTATGGAGAAGAAACAGGCTGTATCGAATTAGCTATATATTCTTCAAATGGAAATGTTGAATCGGTATTTACAAATAGTCTGAATGAAACAACATCATCTTGTGACCTAGCAGCCGGAACCTATTCAGTTATATTAACTGACGATGAAGGATGTGAATTCACGAATGATTATGTTATTAGTCAGCCAGACTCTCTAGAAGTAACAATAGAAAGCCCTATTACTATTAGCGGTTATAACATCACAACCTATCAAGGTGAAGATGGCATAATCCTGACAGACGCTTTAGGTGGAGTTACTCCTTATGAATACAGTTGGATGGGACCAAACAATTATAATAGTGCTTCTGAAGATCTTTCTTCACTGTTAGCAGGTACTTACACTTTAGTAGTTACAGATAATAACGGATGTGAAACTACCGAAGCAATTATTGTTACAGAACCTCAACCTCTTACTTTACCTAATGGTCTTACTCCAAATGGTGATTTCTACAATGACGCCTATGTAATATTAGGAATCGATCAATTTGATGAAGTCGAATTGGTTGTTTTTAACCGATGGGGAAACAAGGTTTATACTAATTCAAATTATGCAAATGATTGGGTTGGTCAAAATGACAATGGTGATGACTTAGCAGACGGAACATATTACGTAGTTGCTACTGCAGTATTAAATAATGAAAATACAGAACTAAATAGTTTTGTTGATTTAAGAAGATAAAATTCGGTAATTATGATAAAAAGAATCGTAGTCCTAATTATGGTAGTAGCCTTGGCTCAATCTACCCTAAATGCACAACAAGAGTTACAGCTCAGTCAATACATGTTTAATCAATTATTGACAAACCCTGCATACTCTGGAACTCATGAATATGGCAGTGCCAGTGTACTGCACAGAAGTCAATGGGTATCCTTTGACAATGCCCCTACATCTCAAGTGGCCTCTGTAGAATCACCAATTGGTGAAAAACTAGGCCTGGGACTTCTTGTAACTAATGATAGCCACGGTATCATTAAAGAACTTAGTTTCATGGGAAATGTTGGTTATAAATTTAACCTAACTGAAACTACCAAACTTTCACTTGCAGTCAGGTTAGGTGTAAGTTCATATTCAACAGATTTCGGAGATATATCGGTGTGGGATGTGGATGATCCAATATATTCAAGTGCCAACATTAGTGGAGAATTCATTCCGAAATTCGGGGCTGGAGCATATGTTTATGACGAAAAATGGTATGTTAGCTTGGGAGTTCCAACAATTACTGCACCCTCGGATGATAAGTTAATCTTAACTTCTGCAAATGCTAAATACTTTGAACAGCATTACTATTTAGGAGCAGGATATGTATTTCCACTTTCTCCAATTTTAGATTTGCGTCCTTCATTTCTTCTAAAATATCAAAATGCAGCTCCAGCGGAAGTTGATATTAACGCGAATTTTCTAATTAACAAAAAACTTTGGTTAGGCATTGGATACAGAACAGGAGACGCATTGATCGGAATGGTCGAATACAATTTCTCTAATAGATTAAGAGGCGGGTATGCATATGACTTTACCACTTCTGATATTAAAAATTACAGCAACGGTTCACATGAAATAATGATTGCTTTTGATTTCGGAGAAGATATACTTATCAAAAAAACATCACCTAGATACTTCTAACATCATACCATGAGAAGATTAATTAATACTATCAGCATAGCTTCTATTATCATTCTCCTTCCATCATGTGCTAGCATGTACCTGAGTAAGGGGAAAGAGGATTTTGGAAATCTTAAATATAAAGCAGCCATCGAAAGCCTCGAAAGAAGCGTAGAGAAAAAGCCGAACACCGAAGCCAGCACTTTGTTAGCTAGAGCCTACGCTCAGACCCATCAGCCCGTAGCAGCAGTTTATGAATTCGAGAAAATCAAGACTGATCCAGCATTTAATGATGATCTAAAACTTGAGTACGCTTCAGCACTTTTAGGATCTAAAAAATACGAAGAAGCTCTTACCATTTCTAATGGAATTTTATCTAGAGATCCAGGAAATCAAATTGCTCAAAGCATTAAAATATCAGCTAACAGAGTAGATAGAATGAAAAGAGATTCTAGTTTATATCAAATTGAATCCTTTTCTGTAAAAGGTATTAAAACCTGTCTCTTATACACATCTCCGAGCCCACGAGACCTCTCTACAT
>CAJXOV010000121.1 GCA_913057815.1 uncultured Flavobacteriales bacterium | reverse complement strand
ACACCTCTCTATTCGTCGGCAGCGTCAGATGTGTATAAGAGACAGTTCTAGGACTATTCCATGCTGAACTTCATTAGCAGCAGAAGAACAGGTAAACATGTGCTCAATAAGCCCTATTTCAGGATTTGAAATTTCTAGCGTATAAATCTCATTTAAGTTAACCTTAAAATCTAATGAAGAATTCTCTTTGGAGACATTTCCTGAAGCGTATTCTTTGTTTCCTACTGTGATAATTCTAATATCACAGTCCTGATCGATTTCTACTAATTTAAAATTAAGCTTTACGTTAATTGTGCTATTCGTAGATGAAAGATCTCCAGAAACTTGATTACTATAATCTGTGGCAAACGAGTGATTTAAATTGATAGTGGTTAGAAAGAAAAATACTAACGGAAAAAATTTAAGCATGCTATAAAAGTTATTGGTGTTATACCACCCTTACGAATATTCACGCTAAAAGTTATGGATCTCAAAAACCAAAAACCTGACGGACAAATAATTAAGCTAAAACAGTCTTTATTATAAACATCTGAGTTATTCTAAAACTACCTTGATCGTAGTTATATCACCAAGCTGATCCACTCTTAGGTAATAAAACCCTCTAGTGAGATCTGAAACATTTAGTTGTACTGATCCTGTTGGAGTGCCATCAAAAGTTTCGGATAAAACTGTTTGGCCAGTTATTGAAATCAATTCTATAGTAGCTTCTTTTCGATTCTCTAACTGAATATTTAAGGTGTTTGACGCTGGGTTAGGATAAGCTTTGAAAGAGATTTTTGATTGTTCTTTTAATGTGTTTGAAGAGTCTGTAATCTTGGCTAAGTGATTTAACTCTAAATCAAGATTAAATGAAAAATCTCCACCTACATAATATTCTCCTGAAAAATATTCAATAGCATTCACCCCTGAATCAGTGGCTGCCAAGGGAAAAATGTAATTACTAACAAAATCAAAAACTCCCAAATTCTCTCCACTAATTAATCCAGCTTCAGGACCTGCATAAAAATCTCCACCTAGCAAGAGTCGAGTGTTATTATCATAGAGAATTGAACGAATTTCATAATCTAGAGAATTACTATTGATGAACACTGGCTGTGAGATTCCATTCAAATAGCTAGTTAGACATACTTCAGGTTCTTGGTTTTCGGTTCCACAAAAACCGCCAAAAAAATACTTATCTCCCACTTTTTCGATCGTATTCACTTCTGGACAAATAGCTCCATTGAACACTTCAATATTCTCATCTTCATAAATACTTGGCTTGTAAATAACCACATTTTGTGTTTCGTAGTTCTCATTCTCATAAACTACTGAGTTAAAATCACCTCCGTAAGCTCTTTCGAAAGCCCCACTGACATGAATATCATTTATTTTTCCGTTAACGCTAAACTGTAATTCCCATTCTCCTGTTGAATTATACCAAAACACATGACTATCATCTGATACCTCTAAATTTTGAACCACTACTTCTGCTCTGTAAGTTACTATGTCTCCAGACACTAGAATAGATATTCCATTTCCAATTGCAGTCCCTGTATAACCCTCAAATTCAGGTAAGTTAATGTGTTCCCAATTACCATTTTCAAATACGGCCAAAGGATAAATATCACCCTCAAAAACCAATTCACCAACAGCATAAACTCCTGAACTATTCATCAATACATCTGAAACTATTCCTTCTATTCCATTTCCTAAACAGGACAATGCCTCTCCATCATATATACCAATATTCAAACATTCCAATCCATCCAGCTCTGTGAATTCTCCAGCGATAACTAATCCCTCATTACTGAAACGACTCATTACCGTTACAGGCCCATTCGTTCCTTGGCCTACTGCAGCCATTTGTTGAGCAGGTGGATAGCTCGGCTGAATCCACTTTAATTCGTCTACTGAAAAGCCATGTTCTGATGCCCATTCAGTAAGACCATTTGTAGTAATCTCTTTTATGTAATCATAATTGTGTTCTGAAGAAATAGTTTGAGCCAATTCTCCATTTCCAGATTTTAGAATCAAGTAACCCACCGCACAGTGAACCCCTCTATGGTCTATGAAATAAGGAGTACGCTCATTATGATAAATATTCATTGGGAATACTTGAGCATCTGCATAAGCCGATAATTCTTCTAATAACTGTCTTCTTTTTGCTATTACTTCATCAGTGAAACCTAAAGGCTGATAATTATTCAAATAATCAATGACATTCACTAAATGAGCTTGAATTCGCTCCTCCTTATTTTTAAAATTCACTTCAGCAGTGTAATTCTCTACTGGAAGATGATTCCACTCTGCATTTACTTCTAACATATGCTCATAAAAAGAAGCAGATTCATGAGGAGTATCTAGTTTCAATGCTAATGCAGAAAACGAATAAAATACAGCAGCTAAAAGGGTAAGTGATATGTATAGTTTATTCATGACAGGTTTTTAGAGTGTTTAGTCGTTTGATGCAAAGAGCTGACAAAGCGTTGCATACTGCAAAATTTGTTTCAATTTTAAAAATACAAAACATAACCATTCAATAATGAGCAACTAACTAAAAGAAAAGCACACAAAAATTCTAATTTATACGTTTCTGTTTTCTGAAAAATACCACAAAAGTGGTATTGCCCATGGAGTAGTTCAAAGATACATTTGCAACACTATTAAGAATTAGTCTAAATAAAAACAATACCTGCCTAACCTGCAGAAAACTTTAAAAAATGAATAAAATACTTAAACCTTTTTTCCTTCTAACTCTCTCTACAGGCCTGCTACTTACAGGTTGTAAAAAAGAAGAAGGATGTACAGACTCTACCGCTACTAACTATGATGCGGATGCAGAAGAAGATGATGGAACATGCGAATATGCATCTACGAACCCTTGTGCAGATGGAGACTATTGTTTCTCTAGAGATGGCGAAACAACTGTAAACTATAGTGGTCAAACTACTAGATTAAACCAGTTAGCTGAAATGACTTCTTACATGAAGACAGCTAATAATGGAGACGCAGTTTCTGCAGCTCAATTAAGAGAAATGTTCTCTAATAATAATGGTACAGGAAGTTCTTACTTCTCTGAAGATGCTAATGATGCTTCTAAACAATTAAAAAGCAAAACTTTCATCACTTTCCAGTCTGAGTATGAAGCGCTAATGGATGCTATGCAAGTAGCTTCTGAAAGTACTACGGTTGGTTCAAACGGAACTGCTGGAGTGGTCACAAGTACTTCTAACTCAGATAAAAAATACCTTTTCGATGAAAACGGATATGAGCATACTCAAATTATAGAAAAAGGATTAATGGGAGATTGTTTTTATTACCAAGCTATGGATTCTTATATAGCAGGTGTTCTTTCTGAAGCTTATGGGAACGAAATTTTAGATGGGAAAAACTACACTGAAAACGAGCATAAATTTGACGAAGCATTCGGTTACTTAGGAATCCCTATTGATTTTTTAACCAATGCAGGTGATGCTCGATTCCATGGGAAATATGGTAATTCAAGAGATGGAGTTTTAGGAACCAATTCCATTTTTAATGATTTCGCTGAAGTTAGACAAGCTATCACTGATGGTGACCAAGCGCAAATCGAATTGGCAATGCCTAACATTAGGTCAGAATGGCATAAAATCATAGCTGGAACTACAGTTCATTATTTAAACGCTGCTTTGACTAACATAGATGACCCAGCGCTTAAAATGCATGAACTTTCTGAGGCTTATGCTTTCATAGGAAACCTAGTTCATAGCACCGATGCCTATAATATTTCTGTAGCTCAAAGAGATGAATGCAGAACTTTATTAGGACCTAATTTCTATGAGACTTCCACTGACGACATCAATGCTGCCAAAGAATGGTTGGTAAATAACACATCTATAACACTTATAGAATCTGCGAATTTATAAATGGGAATAACAAAACTTATAACAATTCTTCTACTCATCACAGCTCTATTTTGGAGTTGTGATGGGAAAGAAGACTCTCCAGAATGCCAAGCTTCTGACCCCGATGTTACTCTAATGGACATTCGGGATTTTAACATTCAGCCCAGTTATTTAAGCGCTTTGGCTTCAGTGGGTGCGTTGCAAAACTCTTTTGTTAGTTTTTCAGTTGAGACTAATTCTGAAAATTTGGCCGACTTGAAAAACGAGTTAAAAATCTCTTGGACTACTTGGCAAACTATTAGTCCATATGAATTCGGGCCGGCTTCTGATATAAATCTTAGAGCTAACGTAAACACTTTTCCTGTAGACAGTTTTAGTGTATTGCAACGCATAGAAAACCAAGAATTCAACCTCATAGCTAACGACACGAAAGGTTTTCCAGCGTTAGATTTACTGTTTAACGGGATTGGAAACTCTGAAGCGGAAGTTTTGGCCTTTTATACCGGAGCTCAAGGAAACGATTTTAAATCATACGCGCAAGCCGTAATCGCTGACATATTAGAGAAAATAGGCCAAGTAAAAACCGCTTGGGAAGATGAATACGGAGAGTCATTCGTTACCAATACTGGTTTCGCTACAGGCTCATCATTTAGCGCTTTTATTAACGCCTATATCCAAGACTGGGAGCAGATAAAACGAGCTAGAATAGCTCTACCTCTGGGATTGTTAACCTTCGAAACGCCACTTCCTGGGCATGTAGAATGTTACTATGGAGGTTATAGCCAAGAGCTGGCCTTAGCACACGTAGAAAGTCATTATGAAATCTACAAAAGCGTAGACCATTTAGGGATTCAGGAACTGGTAGAGGGCGTAACCAATTTTACTGGAACTGATGGAGAAACACTGGATGAAGCTATGGTTTCTCAATTTGAATTGGGAATAGAAAAACTTTCAGTAGTTCCCGACCCACTTTCCGAAACTGTTCTTTCAGAATTTGATACAGTAAATGAAGCTTACCTGGCTCTCCAGGACATGGTAGTATTAATGAAAACAGATATGACATCTGGTTTAGGAATCAGCATCAATTTTGCTGATAATGACGGTGATTGATGCATTGAAAAACATATCAAAAAAGCTTACAACTGAAGTAGCCATTTTTCCTTTGGCTACTTTTCGTGTACTATTTGGAGCATTGGTATTGTTTTCTACCATTCGCTTTTGGTATAACGGCTGGATTGAGGATTTCTACATAAACCCTTCACATTTTTTCAGCTATTTCGGGCAAGATTGGATTCTACCTTATAGCTCCACATTTATCTATAGTTTGTTCATTCTAATGGCCGTTTCAGCAGTAGGAATCATGATTGGACTTTTCTTCCGAGCTTCTTCTCTCCTGTTCTTCCTCAGCTTTACCTATGTAGAACTGATAGACAAAACCACGTATTTAAACCATTATTACTTCGTTAGTTTAATGGCATTTATCCTTCTACTTACTCCTGCTCACCGAGCACTTTCTGTAGATTCTAAACTCTTTCCGAGTATTAAATCATGGACAGTTCCTAAGTGGAGCATTCTAGCACTAAAATTTCAGATAGCTATTCTCTATTTCTTCGCAGGCGTTGCAAAACTCAATTATGACTGGCTTTTTAAAGCTCAGCCTATGAGTTTGTGGCTACAGTCCAAAGCTGATTCCCCTGTGTTAGGGCAACTATTTATACTGGAAGAAACAGCATTCATTTTCTCGTGGGCAGGAATGCTTTTCGATATAAGCATCGCTTTTCTTCTTTTCACTAAAAAATTAAGACCACTAGGTTATCTAGCCGTGGTAGCTTTTCACCTATTGACTTGGTTATTATTTCCAATAGGCGTATTTCCTTGGGTGATGATTGGGTTGACTTTGGTATTCTTTTCGGCAGAAATACACGAACGGGCTTGGCGCGCTGTTGGGAATTTTCTGAATCTAGTTCATGGTTCATGGTTTTCTGATGCTAATCGCTCAGTTTGTAGTTCATGGTTCATAGTTAATAGTTCAGATTCTAATCGTTCAGTTTGGAGTTCTAAGCATTTGATGAAAAACGCCATCAACTCCAAACTATCAACTATAAACTCCAAACCCCAAACTCCAAACTATACACTATCAACTATAAACTATAAACCGCTAACTATAAACTCCCTAGTATTAATATTACTAGTCCTCCACTTCACCATCCAACTCCTACTTCCTATGAGACATCATTTGTCTGATGGAAATTTGTATTGGAATGAAAGCGGATACCGTTTTTCTTGGAGAGTGATGTTGATGGAAAAAACTGGGCATTTGGAGTTTAGAGTTAAAAATATTGCAACGCAAAAGGAAAGCTTAGTAGAACCATGCAAATACTTTACAGCCTTTCAGCAAAGGCAACTGGTTACTCAACCAGACATGATTCTTCAAGCTGCAAATGTGATAGCCAAAGATTACGAGAATCGTGGAATGCTGGTAGAAGTTTATGCGAATAGTTATGCCAGTTTAAATGGAGAAAAACACCGTCCATTCGTGAATCCCACCGTAAATTTGGCGACCTTAAAAAATGACCAGAAAAGAGATTGGATAGTACAGTATGACTAAGTTTCGGGTATACATATCACTATTAGTTAGCATTTTATGCTTCAGTTCTACTGTGAGTTTAGCTGCAGAATCTGATAGTACTTCTGTGAAAAAAGAAACTACCATAGTCTCTATTTCTGGAAAAGTAATAAGTGCTGAAACGGGAGAACCTCTCATAAACGCGCATGTATTCGAAGATGAATACCTGATAGCCATTACGAATAACGCTGGTGCTTTTCAGTTTGATGCGGTTAAGGAATATTTTACTCTTTCGGTGTCTTATGTGGGATACAACACCTATAAAACAGAGTTGAAATCTGCCCATACCGGATTTCTGGAAATTACACTCTCAGAAAAAAACTTAAATGAAGCAGTAGTTAAGGCTGATGCCTCAACCTTTGTACAATTAGAACCT
>CAJXOV010000120.1 GCA_913057815.1 uncultured Flavobacteriales bacterium | reverse complement strand
GACAGTCCTAGTGCTGATGGTGATATTTTATCCTCTTTAATTACCAATTGGTTTTGGCAATTCGGGGATGATAATTATAGCTTTCAAATGAACCCAGAACATGTCTATGAAACCGCTGGAATTTACACTGTTACATTAACAGTCACCGATGCTTTAGGCTGCAGTGCTATATCTGAAGATATTTTAACTGTCTCGGAAAGAGCCGAAATTACTGTTTCAGAACCAAGCGGATGTGTCAATCAACTGATCACCTATGAAGCAAGTGATGTGAATTCAGAATCTCCAGTTATAGGATATGGATGGGATTTTAACGGTGACGGAATAATGGACGAATCAGGCAGTTCCATTGATACAGAGTTCACTTCCCCTGGGGAATATACTGTTCAAGTAATTGGGTTTGCTGAAGGATGTAATGACACCGTTCTCATACATACTTTTATTAATGACATTCCAGAACCTGATTTTAGTGTAAATCACTTATCGGGTAGAACTGTTCTTTTAGAGAACAATACAGAGATGTCGTCAACTTTCTTATGGGATTTTGGTGATGGAAGTACTTCAACTGAAACTAATCCTATGCACACATATATGGAAGATGGTGAATTCTCAATTTCACTCAATGCATCTACTACTTCATGTGAGTCAACTTTAATTCAATCAACAAGTATTTCATACGAAGATCTGACATTTTTACCGACTGCATTCTCTCCAAATGGAGATGGAAGGAACGACTTGTTTAGAGTTCTTGGCTCAGATATTTCAGAAATGGAAATGTGTATTTTCAATCATTGGGGAGAATTAGTTTTCACCGGGGTTAGTCTAGAAACAGGATGGGACGGAAATATCAAAGGAAAAAAAGCACAAGCCGGAAATTACACTTACCTAATTAGAGGTGAAAAATATAGCGGTGAAAAAGTATCCTTAACTGGAGCCATAGCATTAATAAGATGAGAGCATTATTTCTAATCATATCATCCCTTTTTATGTGGATATCATGCTTGTCTCAAGATAATCATTATTCACTATATGACTCCAGATACGGGAGTTTGAACCCTGCTCTTACGGGACTGAATCAGAAAGATGGAGAAGTGAGATCTTTATACAGAACCCAATGGAATGCCGTAGCTCCTATATCTTATCTCACATTAGAAGCAGAAAAACAAGACGACTTATGGGGATATGGATTGAACTGGAATAAAAATTCAGCTGGAGTAGGGACTCTAGTAACCAACCAAATCACTTTAGGAGCAAGCAGACAAGTCAACTTGTCTAAAAGCGGATTCCTGCGTTTTGGTTTACAATTCGGATATTATTCTCATAATTTAGATTGGGAAGGAGCTAAATTCGAAAGTCAGTTTAATTCAAGCGGAACAGAATCAACAGAAAATGGGGAACAATTAACTTTAGGAAAAAGCTCTTCTGTTGATTTAAGTTCGGGACTCTACTATTCAACTTTGGCCGGACCAAACAGGCTAAATATAGGGTTCAGTATATTTCATTTGGCTAAGAACAAATTATCTTTATACTCTGATGGTTCAGAACTATTGCGTAGCAAAAAATCTTTCCATTCCAACCTAATTCTGCCAAGAGAAAATAACTGGTCTATCATTCCAAACGTGTTGTATCAAACACAAGGTTCTGCATCGGAATCCATCTTATCTATCAAAGCAAGAAAAAAATTAGAGCGCGAAAAAAGTATTGGGTTTGGAATAGGTATGAGGCTGAAAGATGCTATCATTTTTCAAACAGAATTTCAGCTAGAAAATTTAGCTATAGCCCTGGCTTACGATGTGAATACCTCAAAATTAAAAACTGCTAGTAATGGTTTTGGTGCATTCGAAATAGGCCTAGTATTTAAATTTAGCACACCTAAAGGCTACGATGAAACCGTAAACTTAAGAATGGTGGACTCTGATAATGACGGAATTGCAGATGAATCGGATCATTGTCCAGATTTACCTGGAAATGCGGCTAATAAAGGCTGCCCTGGAAGAGCTGATAGTGACGGAGATGGTATAGTAGATGAAGTGGATTTATGTCCAGGAATAGCAGGAAGTTCAATTCATGGCGGATGTCCTGATTCTGATGGTGACGGTGTGGCTGATATTGATGATGAATGTCCAACTATTTATGGAGCCCTCCATTTCCAAGGATGTCCTGACTCCGATCAAGATGGAATTTCTGATAAGTATGACGCATGTCCCGTGACTTTTGGTTTAATTACGAATAAAGGATGTCCTGATTCAAAATCGGTTCAACCAACTTTAAGACTGGGTGAATACATAGTAAAGCAAAGTGAAAACGAAAAGCACACTACAGTTCTGCCTATAGAAAAACTAAAAACCAATCATAAACACTCCTACACTCCTGGAAATAGAACTCAAAACGTATCTGATTCGAGAGGTGGACTTTTAGACTTTAATGAGCCTAAGAGTGAAGGAAGAAAAGCACTTGACAATGGAGAGGTTTTAGAAAATCTCATAGTTTTCTTTGAATCGAACGAAAGCTCCCTAGACTTTTTAGACAAAAAAAGGCTGAAAGATTTTGCCTTCAAACTAAATTCAAATTCAGATTTAAAGCTGGTTTTAAAAGGTCATACTGACGAAGATGGAAGTGACCTATACAATATGGAACTTGGTTACCGAAGAGCAGAATCTGTGAAAAGGTACTTAAGTCAATTCGGTATTACGGGAGAAAACATTTTATCACTTAGTTATGGAGAAGAAGCTCCTATGAGTGTAGTTCAAGATCAATACTCTAATGCTCAAAATAGAAGAGTGGAAATTATTCTTATAAAATGAGCGCCATAAGCTTTAAGCACATATCGGTTTTATTTTCAAAGACTCCAGTTCTAAAAAAGCTGAGCCATAACTTGATTTCACAAGGTTCAATTTTTACTGGAAAGTGGATTTTTAATTTCACTTTAGCTAAGCTTCTTCCACCGTATTTATTTGGAATATTTACGTTCACCCAGGCTTTAGGTAACTTCTTAATGAATTGCTTTTCGTTTGGTGCGGTTTCCCATTTGATACACGGAATTTCTGAGGACAAATCCTCAGCATTCTCCCAATTACAAAAAAGCTTGAACATCACTGTTCGAATAGTCATTGTGGCCAGCCTGGTGTGGTTAGCTGCGCTTCTGTTAGAAGCTGACATCCCTAATCTAAACTATTTATTTTGGGCTATAATTATAGGTGGCGTAATGTCACTCAATGCTCAAGTTTTTGCATTCTTTAAAGGCCTTGGGGAATTTAGTAAAGAAGCCAAAGCAGCTCAGGTTTTCTGTGCATCTAGTATTGTAATCGTATTGGGATTCTGGTTTTTTTCAATAGTAGAAAACATTCATATTTTATTAGCTAGTTTCTGTGTTTTGCAATGCATACTCTTAGCCAAAGGAATAGGCTTTATCAAAGAATGGAGAGTAACAAGCGGTTATGTAAAAGCTTCAGTTAAAAAAGATTACTGGAAGGAAAAAATACCATTCGGTTTACATGAGATACAAGGCGCTTTTTATATCCATGTTATAATTCTGATTTTAGGACTTATGGTTCCTGAAGAACAATTAGCAATGTACCGAAGTGTGCAGCTGTTTATTACTCCTGTGAGTTTATTACCTAGTGTGGTTTCTCAGGTTACACTAAACAGATTATCTGCACTCAAAGATTCTCCTCTTAAACAGATTAAAACTTTTAGGAAATTTCTCTTAGCGGTTTCATCCATAGGTCTTCTACTCTTTATAGCCTATGGTTTATTTGGAGGAATGCTTATCAATTATGCATATGATTACAAGTTCGATGTGGAAACAGTGAACTACTTAATCATGTGTTTTTCAGCTGCATTTATGCTCAGGTTCATCAGTTCTAATTATGGTGTGATTATAACATCAGCTGGTAAACAAAGCATACGTGTTCTAATGACATTTTTATCTATAGTAGTAAGTGTATCGGTAACTTATATACTCACTAAATCTATGGGTGTAAAAGGAGCAGCTCTAGCGGGAGTAGCGTCTTTTGGAGTAATTACAATCGGATATTCAATTTATTGCGAAGCAATATTATTTAAACAATTAAGAAAAAATGCTAGTAACAATTTTAGGTCCTGATGGATCAGGTAAAACTACCTTAGCTAAGAACGTAGTAAATGCCATTAATGGCTCAGAATACGTTTACTTAGGTCATAATCCAGAACACAGAAGTTATCTGTGGCTAAATGACATTCTTCAATCAGCTGGTAGCCAGTTTATTTTGTTTAAACCGTTGAGAAGGTTTATAATAACTTTTAATGATTATTTAGAATATCGGAAGTCTAAAGTGAAAATGAGGATTTCGGATAGATGGGTTATAGACTCACTGGTACAAACCCGTGTTTATAAGAGGCTCATGAGGCATTATTATAAAATGGTGGTCACCTTGTTTCCAAAACCTGACCTAGTTATTTTATTAGCCGGTGATGAGAATAAAATATGGCAACGAAAAAAAGAACTTAATCCACAGTTAATCAGTGAATACATCACCAACTACAAGAACTATTTAAGTAAGAACAACGTACACTACAAGACGATAGATACTACTGAAAACTCGGTAGAGGAATGTACATTAATCGCTAAAAACTATATAGATGAATATCAACAGAAACCACAACATATTAAAATGGTTTAAAAGATTAGATGATTGGGATATTCCATTCTACCTTCTTCGACCGATAAATCTTAAGATAGATGAGAAGGATGTAGATATTATCATTTCTAAACCTAACGTAAAGCGACTAGCTGACAAGCTAAACGAGATGTCTATAAATGCAAAGGTTACCACTTCAGTAGCTGAGCATTCGATAGGAATTATCGTGGACGGAGATTTGCTACTGGACATAAAAACAAGAATCTGTTTTCTGCCATGTAAATTTTATTCGTTTAAAAATGCTCCTCCCTACACAGGAATAAAAGTTGATGAAAATGATTTAGTGTTTCCTGATGTACCAGATGAGAAGCTTTTCACTTTTTGGATTATGCACTTCTTTTTAGATAAGAAACACCCAAGTTTATCGGGAAGCTATGATGTGTTCTGCGAAAAATACGCTGACAATTATGCTGAGATGTTAAGTTCTGACTTTTTTCAAAAATGGCTGCAAATAGTCTTCAAACGAAAAAAAGCAGATGCCGAGTACATTTTTAAATTATTCTGTAAGAATGACTTTCAAACCACGCTGGAACTTACTCGATTTACCAAAGAATTAATACTAAAAAGGAACGTACGCACATTCGTTACATTTTATTTAGAAAAAGTAAAATATGCTATTATCAGAAGAACAAAGAGAGAATTTTATAAGCCGATTACAGCTTACAACGGCTAAAGGTGGGGAGTATATTATTATGCCTAATGCTGCTAACCCTGCATTTTTAGTTCCTATCGGTTCAAAAGATATTTTCACAAAAGGACTTGCTCTAATAAAGCCTCTAAGTGGGAAAGGTGAATTGAAAAAGAGGATACTTAGTTTAATTCCTCCTAAATGGTTGAAGAGAAAACTTCCTCACATGTCTTTTGAAAACAAAAATGAAGTTAATAGAAACACCATAATACTTCCATGGAGTCAAAAAATCTGTGATAAGCTGACGTATATTTCTTTCGATGATGAAATGAAAGATATTATCGTTCATAAATACGCTTTCACTGACACTACTCGAAAAATGGTGCGAAATGAACATGCTTTTCTAAGTAAAATAGACACTTCTAAAGCACTCGGGATCATAGTTCCAGCCATCAAGGGTTTTGAAGAAGGCGATGGATATACTTACCTGATGCAGAACTACCTAGATGGAATGCACATGAAAGAACTCTCACCGAATATTTCTTCTTTCTTTTCTAGTTTGAATTCAAATGAAATACTCCCGTTAAGTGATCACCCGTACATTCAGAACAGATTCCCTTTAATAAGAAATGTACTGAATGAAATAGGAGAAACTGAAATTTTAGCGGAATTAGACTCACTATACGAAATGTACTCAAACGAGAAATTTCATGTAGCTACTATGCATTCTGATTTCAGCTCTTCTAACACTGTTCAAACAGATGAAAACCAATTCGTAATAATTGATTGGGAAGATGCTTGTGAAGATGGAGTATGTATAGATGCTGAATACTTCAAATTTAGAAAAACATTACAGAACAATGAATCCTGGAGTATAAAAAATGCTGATCAATTCTTAGTTGTTTTTCACTATTTCTATTTTATGACTAAAAAAAGGAATGAACTTATGCTCCGTAGATTCAATCTATCTGGAGGAGCGTTTAACCTTGCATAAAGGTCCTTCTATTATAGGGATATCTTTAATTAAAGAATCAAATACTATCATAGTAAAAAATTCGTTTTTAAGGGAAATTAATCCTTAATGAAAACTTCTACTCTGAAACTGATCTCCATATTAGGAGCTATAGTTTTTACCTTTCTGTTCTACAGTAAAAGTCTGGGATTAAACCTATTCATAGTTGAGATTCTATTCGTTACTTATTCTTACTTTATTAAAAAGATAGACTTTACCAATAGACTTTCATTATTTAGCACAGTAAGCTTAGTCTTATCTGCATTCTTTATCATAGTTACACATTCAGACCTGGAGTTCGTTATGAATTTTGTAACACTTCTTTTATTTGTAGGAGTTCATCTATATAAAAATGCTCAATCTACTCTATCCTCAATATTCATGGGGATTTCTAGTTTTCTAGCTTCGCAAAAGAGATTTTTAAAAAAACATTCCAACTCCACAGATTCTAGAGGATCTCTCAAGAGGTCTATTTGGAAAATCAGACTGTATCTCATTCCTCTTGTTCTGATAATGATCTTTACATTTTTCTATAGAAATTCTAATCCCATTTTCG
>CAJXOV010000119.1 GCA_913057815.1 uncultured Flavobacteriales bacterium | reverse complement strand
CAGTGCAGTTCCCACTACTCCATGCATGATTAGACTTCGTAGGAAGCTTTTAAACTGTTCTAATGTTTCTCCACTAAGTTCTTTTCTGTCTAGTTTTCCATCATGGTCATAATCTGAATTACTAGAGTGAATCTTATGGTAAACACCATAAAAACCTACCGCCACACTTATTAAAACCGCAGTTACTGTAAGAGCATCTAAGAAAGCTGAAAGAATAGCAGCCAAGAAAACGAACAATAACGACAGTACTATTTTAGATTTAATCTTGGTGAAAACCTTACTAAAGATGAACATCAGCAGCGGTTTCATAAAATAAATACCAGCCACCATAAATACTAGAAGTAGGACTACTTCTAGGTTTTGCTGAACTTCGTGATATGCGTTATGAGGAGTAGTAAGATTTAAGGCTAAAATCTGTATAGCTAGTAATCCGCCACTCTGCAGCGGATAGCATTTTAAGGCCATAGCTAAAGTGAAAATAAACTCACCTATAAATATCCATGAGGTTACTGTGGCTCCTAAAGTAAAATAAGAAATTACATTAAACACAAAAAAGAAGATCATAATATATTTATACCATGACGGGCTATTACCTAAGAAATACTTAAACATGTTATTTTCGATTATTTAGTACTAAACTAATTTTTTAAGTGCTATTTCAAATCCAGTAGCACAAATGTTATTCTTGTCAGGATTTAAACCATGAATCTTTACTATAGCTTCTCTAATTATGTTAGACGTATCTGAGAAAATTCCCTCATCAGTCATGTCTACATCACCTTGACTCATTAAATATGCAAATACCCTAGCCATACCACAGTTAGCTACAAAATCAGGGATTACACTAATATTTTCATCTACAAATTCCATAATAGGACCGAAGAAAATCTCTTGATCTGCGAAAGGAACGTTAGCTCCACAGGAAACTACTTCTATTCCTGTTTTTATCATTCTATCAATTTCTTCCCTTTTGACTAATCTAGAGGCAGCACATGGTAAGAATACCTCTGCATCTAAATCCCAGATTTTATCATAAACTTCATCATATGAAAGCATGTTAGGCGCGTTCAGTTCATTTCCATTTTTATTCAGGAAAAGATCTTTAATTTCTTCAAAAGACATTCCTTCCGAATTAATCAATCCACCTACTCTGTCTATAATACCTACCACTTTAGCACCCATTTGAGCACAATAGTAAGCTGCTGCAGAACCTACATTCCCCCACCCTTGCACTACCACTCTCTTTCCTTCTATACTTCCTCCATAAATGTCGTAATAATGCTTTACAGATTCGGCCACTCCGTAACCAGTAATCATATCGGCTACTTTGAATTTCTTATTGATGTCAGGAGAGTATTTAGGATCTTCCAACACCTTTACTACACCCATTCTTAAGTTTCCTATTCTTTTTACTTTTTGAGCTTCATTAGGTTGAAAATGTCCGTTAAAGACTCCTTCTTGTGGGTGCCAAACACCGTTATCCTCGGTCATAGGAATTACTTCGTGAATTTCATCCACATTTAAATCTCCTCCTGTTCCATAATAATGCTTTAAAAGAGGTGTAACCGCAGCATACCATCTTTCCAGCACTTCTTTTTTTCTTGGATCTCTAGGGTCAAAGTTGATTCCTGACTTGGCTCCGCCTATTTGCGGACCTGATACAGTGAACTTAACCTCCATAGTTTTAGCCAGAGAAGTAACTTCATGCATATCTAATCCAGCTCTCATTCTAGTACCGCCACCGGCTGCACCACCTCTTAAGCTGTTGATTACTACCCATCCTTCAGCTTCAGTGTGTGGGTCTTTCCAGTTAAAAACTACTTCTGGCTGCTTGTCTTCGTATTTTTTTAATAGGTCTTTCATGAGGTCTAAAATAATCGAGGCCAAAAATAGGAATTAACATAAGGTGTTCAGCGTATTTCTGCGTTGCAATTCTTTAATTTTTTTCAACCGAAAAAGGACAGTAAACACAACCGCCAATATGATTAGAGCTAGAGCCTGTAACAGCTTCTAGGATATTGGTTTGTTTCACAGAGTGAAGAGCACCCAAGAATGCGAATATTAATGCTTCTTTAAAATCGATTAACTCTTCATTTGGTAGTATGATTTCTGCGTTGCAATGTTTTTTAATACGCTGCATTAAGAATTTATTCTTTGCTCCACCACCGGTTACCAGAAGGTTACCTGAACCAGAGATTTGATTGGCTATTTGAATAGCTATATGCTCACAAAGAGTAGCTAACACATCAAATGCTGAATGATTTTCTAAATATTTTTCTATGAGAGGTTTCATTTCTTTGTCAAACCATTCTTTTCCTATGCTTTTAGGGGCAGATAATTGATGGTATTCTATTTGGTTTAGTTCGTGAAATAATTCCTTATTGACTGACCCATTATTAGCCATGTTACCGTCATAATCATATTCTTTCCCTTCTTTGAGAGTGACAAAGTTGAGGGCCATGTTTGCTATTCCTATATCATAGGCTTGAATGCCGGAATGTTTATCCTTGATCGAAATGTTAGTTATACCACCTAGATTTAAGCAGTATTTGTATTGAGGGAAGAGAAGTAAATCTCCGATTGGAACCAGCGGAGCTCCTTGACCATTCAAATGAACATCTACGGTCCTGAAATCTGCTATCACGGGTGTTTTTGTTAAAGCTGAAATAGCTGCAGGATGACCTATTTGAGTTGTGAAGTTTATTTCAGGTTGATGAAAAACAGTATGCCCATGAGAAGAAATGTAATCAGCCTTAAAGCCTGTTTCGAAAATAAATTTATTTACTTCCTTACCAAAAAATCTTCCTAGTTCCTGGTCGGTTTTGGCATAGTCTAATGCTGTAGCAGAATCCAGACATTGCAGCGCGGATTTAAAACTTTTAGAATATGCGATGGTTTTACAATGATCAAAAGTAAAATTCCACTTTTTAGAATAAGTAAAAGTGCAAGCAGCCAAGTCCAATCCATCTAAAGATGTTCCTGACATTAATCCTATTATACGAAGCTCTTTCATTACTTTGAAATATCACAATTTAACTCGTAAATTTGCACCACTTTTTACAAAGAAAAATACTTGTTTTTAGTAGAGAGTTAATATCCAATCAAAAATCAGAATTAAGATGAATTTAGAGTTATCCGAAGAGCAATTAGCTGTAAGAGACGCAGCTAGAGAATTTGCTAAAAGCGAATTACTTCCAGGTGTTATAGATAGAGATGAGACTCAGACTTTTCCTGCTGAACAAATTAAGAAATTAGGAGAACTCGGATTCATGGGAATGATGGTTAGTCCTGAATATGGAGGAAGTGGAATGGACACTGTTTCTTACGTTTTAGCTATGGAGGAGCTTTCTAAAATAGATGCTTCTGCTAGTGTTTGTGTTTCTGTAAATAATTCATTGGTATGTTGGGGAATAGATAAATTTGGATCAGAAGAGCAAAAACAGAAATATTTAGTTCCATTAGCCTCAGGTCAAAAGATTGGTGCATTTTGCTTATCAGAACCTGAAGCAGGTAGTGATGCTACATCTCAGAGAACTACTGCTATTGATAAAGGAGATCATTATCTTTTAAATGGGACTAAGAACTGGATTACAAACGGGAATTCAGCTTCTTATCATATAGTTATAGCTCAAACAGACGTAGAGAAAGGTCATAAAGGAATCAATGCTTTCATAGTAGAAAAGGATTGGGAAGGTTTTATGGTAGGAGCTAAGGAAAATAAAATGGGAATCAGAGGAAGTGATACGCATACTATCATGTTCCAAGATGTAAAAGTTCCTAAAGAAAACAGAATAGGAGAAGATGGATTCGGATTCAAATTCGCAATGAAAGTTCTTTCAGGTGGAAGAATTGGCATAGCTTCACAAGCATTAGGAATAGCAAGTGGAGCTTATGAATTAGCTTTAGCTTATTCTCAAGAAAGAAAGGCATTCGGAAAAGAAATAAGTAAGCATCAGGCTATAGCTTTTAAGCTAGCAGATATGGCTACAGATATAGAAGCAGCTAGATTGTTATGTTTAAAAGCTGCTTATCAGAAAGATGCTGGAGAGAATTTTGATCAAGCTTCAGCTATGGCTAAATTATTTGCTTCTACAGCAGCTATGAAACATACAGTAGAGGCTGTTCAGATTCATGGAGGATACGGATTTGTAAAAGAATACCATGTAGAAAGATTAATGAGAGACGCTAAGATTACTCAGATTTATGAGGGTACTTCTGAAGTTCAGAAAATCGTAATATCAAGAAACGTATTAAAGGCTTAATCAAATTCTTTGAAACACGTAGGATTCAGAATAAAAACCTATTTAGAATATAGAAGAAGGGCAGTGAACCAGTATGGACTTCACAGCCCTTTTTTATTTGAATTTTACAAAGCTTGTTTTAGACCTTCTTATAAGCATTCGTTTCCTTCAATATTAAGTCTAAGAAAAAAGCTAAGAAATAATAGAAATGAAATTCTAATCACGGATTTTGGGGCAGGGTCTTTAGTCTCTAAATCCAACTCCCGAAAGATTTCTGAGATGTACACTTCTGCTGCCATTTCTAAAAAGCAAGGTGAGTTTCTGAACAGATTAGTAACCTACTTGAAACCTTATTCAATACTAGAATTGGGAACCCATTTAGGCCTTTCGAGTGCTTACATGGCTTTAAACTCAACGGCTAGAGTTACTAGTTTAGAGGGATGTCCAAACACTGCAGAAATTGCATCTCAAAATCATTCTATTTTGAACCAAGAAAACATAAGTGTACAAGTCGGAAGTTTTCATGAGTTACTCCCAAATGTTTTGAGTACCATTGAGAATGTTGATATGGCCTACGTAGATGGAAATCATAGTTATGATGGGACAATATGGAACTATGAACAGATTCTTCCTAAAACATCAGAAGATTCTGTTTTGATTTTTGATGATATAAATTGGTCTCCAGACATGAAAAAGGCTTGGGATGATATCATCTCCAAGCCTGAAATTTCATTTAGCATCAACTGCTATAAGTTTGGACTCATTTTCTTTAGAAAAGGAGTTGAAAAACAAGATTTTTATTTCAAGTTTTAAGCGGCTACTTTTTCTATTGATAAATCTACTATTCGCTTGTTTAGAAATTCTAACATACTGCTGTCTAGGCTAGAGTAGTAGTGTTTCATTTTTAGAGATTTTCTCGCTTTTCCTGAGAATTTGGGTGAGAAAAAGAATGTTGGAATGTGTGAAGCCATGATACCTAAACCAATCTTTACATCTGCAAAATTATGGTCTTCAGGTGGTTCTTCACAGAAATAATCATCCACAATTATTAAGTCTGGTTGATGTTGAAGGTGCTTCAGCATCGAGGTTCCATTTCTGAAGAATAGCACTCTGTTTTCTTCATTGAAAGTCAAGTGACTCTCCCAGAAATCAGCTCCTAAATTGTTATAGCCTAATACATATATCGTTTTCATGAGTTGTAATTTAGATGAGTACAATTTTACGTATGGTATTAGCTCTTGTTTGTAGGAATTCATCTCCTTCTACCCGTTGAAAATTGTAAATTTGACTAAAATATTCATGTTATGGGAAAGAAAGTAGGGCTTATAATATTAGATGGATGGGGCCATGGAGAAAAGATTGATTCGAATGCTATTCATATGGCTAAAACCCCTTTTGTAGATGAATTATACAAGAGTGTCCCTAATGCGGAATTACGAACAGATGGTGAGTTTGTTGGTTTGCCTGAAGGACAGATGGGAAATAGTGAAGTAGGTCACATGAATATAGGAGCTGGAAGAGTTGTTTACCAGGATTTAGTGAAGATAAATAGAAGTATTTCTTCTGAAGAATTTTTTGATTTAGAAGTGTTAAAGAACACTTTCAAGTATGCCAAGGAAAACAATAAGCCTGTTCATTTAATGGGATTGGCTTCTAATGGTGGGGTGCACAGTTCTTTAGGGCATGTGAAGGCTCTTTGCTCAATGGCTGAAAGGGAAAGTTTCGATAATTTGTTTATTCATGCATTTACGGATGGTAGAGATACTGATCCTGACTCAGGGGTAAATTTCTTAGCAGAATTAGAAGCCCATTGCCACGCGACAAAAGGAACCATAGTAAGTGTAATTGGAAGGTATTATGCCATGGATAGAGATAAAAGATGGGAACGTGTACAGATGGCATACGAATTATTAATTTCGGGAAAAGGAGATAAGTATTCAACAGTAGCCGAGTGCTTAGAAGGGAATTATGCTGAAAACATTACCGATGAGTTTGTAGCCCCAGCTATTATTGGAGAAGGAGCGGGTAGAATTAGTGAAGAAGATGCGGTTATCTGTTTTAATTTTAGAACAGATAGGTGCCGCGAAATCACTCAAGTATTGACTCAACAGGCATTTCCTGAGTTTGGAATGAAACCGCTCAACCTGCACTATGTTACCATGACTAAGTATGATCCGACTTATAAAAACGTAAATGTTGTTTTCGAAAAAGACAATTTGGAGAACACCCTAGGCGAGGTTATTTCCAAGGCTGGATTAACTCAAGTGAGAATAGCTGAAACAGAAAAATACCCTCATGTTACGTTCTTTTTCTCGGGAGGAAGAGAGCAAGAGTTTGAAGGTGAAACTAGACTAATGGCCAGCTCTCCTAAGGTATCTACTTATGATCTTCAGCCAGAAATGAGTGCGTCAGACGTTTCTAGTAAAATCATGAAAGAAATTGAAGATAATGAGCCTAATTACTTCTGTTTGAATTTTGCTAATCCGGATATGGTAGGTCATACAGGAGTGTTTGAAGCTATTAGGGAAGCTGTGGAAGCTACCGATTCAGAAGCTGAAAAAGTGTGTGAGTTAGCTCTATCCAAAGGTTATTCCTTAATCATAATAGCTGATCACGGAAATGCTGAAAAAACTCAAAACCATGATGGTTCTGTTCACACAGCTCATACAACTAATCCTGTTCCTGTCTCTTATACACATCTGACGCTGCCGACGAATAGAGAGGTGGAGATC
>CAJXOV010000118.1 GCA_913057815.1 uncultured Flavobacteriales bacterium | reverse complement strand
CTCCAACTAATCAATCGATTTCTGGTGCCACACAGGTAGCATCTGGGTCAGCATCAGACTATCACTTGGTACGGTTGTCTGCAAATGTACCTTCTAGTTATGACCCTTACTATAATGGATGGGATAGGTCAGGTAGTGCTGTTCCGTCTGCAGTAGGAATTCATCATCCGTCAGGTGATATTAAGAAAATTTCTTTTGATGATGATCCATTAACGACCACTAGTTACCTGTCTAGTACATCGAGCTCTTCTGGTAATCACTGGAGGGTTGAAACTTGGGAAAGAAATACAACTACTGAAGGTGGTTCTTCAGGGTCACCTCTTTTTGACCAAAATCATAGAATAATTGGTCAGCTTCACGGTGGTTATGCTGCATGTGGAAATACAACATCAGATTGGTATGGGGCCCTAGAAAGTTCTTGGATTGGTTTGGGTACTTATCTAGATCCATTAGGGACAGGTGCTTTGACGTTGGATGGTTATGATCCAAGCGGAGGGACACAGCCTACTTGTAATGATGGAATCCAGAATGGAACTGAAACTGGAGTAGATTGTGGAGGTTCTTGCAACGCCTGTGCCTGTAGTGGAACAGAGGTAATGGTGAGCATTACTTTCGATAATTATCCTGAAGAAACTAGCTGGTCTTTAACTCAAGGAGGAAGTGCACTTGCTTCTGGAGGAACATACGCTAGTCAGGCTGACGGTTCTACCTTAAATATTCCAGTATGTTTGGCTGATGGATGTTTTGATTTCACCATTAATGATGTTTATGGAGACGGAATATGCTGTAGTTATGGTAATGGATCTTATACTGTAAGTGCCAATGGAAGCACCTTAGTTTCAGGTGGAAGCTTTACGAGTTCTGAGACTACTAACTTTTGCATAGGTGGAGGACCAAGTCCAACATGTAATGACGGAATCCAGAACCAAGGAGAAACAGGAGTAGACTGTGGAGGTCCATGTACGGCTTGCACATCTTGTAATGACGGAATCCAAAATCAAGGAGAGTCGGGAGTAGATTGTGGTGGGCCATGTGCAGCTTGTCCGACATGTAGTGATGGAATTCAGAACCAAGGAGAAACCGGAGTAGACTGTGGAGGACCTTGTTCGGCTTGTACCTCTTGTAATGACGGAATTCAAAATCAAGGAGAGACAGGTGTAGATTGTGGCGGCCCTTGTGCAGCATGTCCTACTTGTTCTGATGGTATTCAAAATGGAGATGAAACAGGTGTTGATTGTGGTGGCTCATGTGCTCCATGTAATACTGGCGGATGTACTGATACATCTGTTGATTCACATGATTTCGAGGCCAATTGGGGGATCTGGAATGACGGAGGATCAGATTGCAGACGTAGCGCAAATGACGCAGCTTATTCATTCAGTGGATCTAGATCTGCGAGATTAAGAGACAACACGTCCACATCAGTTACTACAACTGATAATTTAAATTTGTCTGCTTTTGAAGATGTAACCATAGATTTTTATTTCTATGCTAGAAGTATGGAGAGTGGTGAAGACTTCTGGGTACAGTATAGTACTAATGGAGGATCCTCATATACTACTGTGGCCTCTTATGCTAGAGGGACAAGTTTTGAGAACAATTCCTTCTACTCAGCTTCAGTAGACATAGATGGGCCATTTAGTTCAACTACTCGATTTAGATTCAGATGCGATGCATCAGGTAATAGTGATTGGGTATACATAGATGATGTAAATATCACAGGTTGTTCGAACGGAAACATGGCACCTATAACTTCTGAGGATATAACTGAGAGTGAAGAGCTGGTAATAAAAGATGACTTATCACTAAGTGAGCTTCTCGTATATCCAAATCCTACTCAGGGAAATATAAATGTGAATTTTGAGCTAAGTGATAATCAGAATGTGAGTCTACTGGTAGTGGATTTACAAGGTAGAACTATTATTAACAAGATCATTTCTGGTACTGCTGGAATGAACATTCATCAGTTGGAAACGGCATTCTTAGAAAAAGGAACTTATCTTCTTATTTTAAATAGTGTAAATGAGCGAATTACTGAGAGATTTGTGGTGTACAAATAACTAATAGATTGAGATTTTAATAATAAAAGGGGGCTATTGTAGCCCCTTTTTGTTTTATCACAAAATCAAAAAGTCTTTATAACATATCCATTCTAAATAGGAGAAATGCTTTGTCCGCAAGGCTTTGGACTTTACATTTGCGTGAAAACCAAAAAAGCATTTTTTAATGGCTAATCAAGGTCTGTTAGGTTCCACTATCGCTAGAAAGTTTGCTATGGCACTTTCAGCGTTATTTTTAATCGTATTTCTTCTGCAGCACATGTCTATCAACATGTTGTCCGTGTTTAGCGCAGATACTTTTAATGAAGTATCCCATTTTATGGGCACATTCTGGTTAGTGCAGTATGTCATGCAGCCGATTCTGATTTTTGGTGTTCTTCTTCATTTCATTCTAGGGTTTATCCTTGAGTACAAGAATTGGAGCTCTCGAAAAGTGAAATATGCGAATTATAAAGGAAGCGCTAATGCTTCTTGGATGAGCAGAAACATGATTTATACAGGAGCAGTAATCTTACTTTTTCTAGGTCTTCATTTTTATGATTTTTGGATTCCTGAAATAGCACACAAATTTGTTGAAGGAAAAGATAGCTTCATAGAAAATGGAGTTGCAGATTCTGGTTATAGGTTTTACCACGAGCTAAGGCATAAGTTTGATGGAGATATAGTAAGAATGATTCTTTACGTAGTATCATTTATTTTCTTAGGCCTTCACTTGAATCACGGATTCGAATCTGCATTCCAATCAATGGGTGCTAGAAGTAAAAAGTATACGCCTATCATTAAAAAATTAGGTACGGCATATTCTATCCTGATTCCTTTAGGGTTTATCGTAATAGCGGTTTACCATTATGTAACACAACTTTAATAACCACTTATAAAAGACAAATTAAATGGCACTAGATTCTAAAATTCCAGAAGGTCCTTTAAAAGACAAGTGGACCAATTATAAAAATCAAATTGACCTAGTTAATCCGGCCAACAAACGTAACATAGATGTTATAGTAGTAGGTACAGGTTTAGCAGGTGCATCTGCTTCAGCATCTTTAGCAGAGCTTGGATACAATGTGAAAACATTCTGTTTCCAAGATTCTCCTAGAAGAGCACACTCTATTGCAGCGCAAGGAGGAATAAACGCAGCTAAAAATTACCAAGGTGATGGTGATTCTACCTACAGATTATTTTATGATACTGTAAAAGGTGGTGATTACCGTTCTAGAGAAGCTAACGTTTATAGATTAGCTGAGGTATCTGCTAATATCATTGATCAGTGTGTGGCACAGGGAGTTCCTTTCGCTAGAGATTATGGTGGGTTATTAGATAACCGTTCATTCGGTGGAGTATTGGTTAGTAGAACATTCTATGCCAAAGGTCAAACCGGTCAACAGTTATTACTAGGAGCTTACTCTGCACTTTCTAGGCAAATAGCCAAAGGAAAAGTAGAGATGCATAACCGTCATGAAATGCTAGACTTAGTAAAAGTAGACGGAAAAGCCAGAGGAATTATAGCTAGAAACTTAGTGACTGGAGAAATCCAAAGACACTCTGCTCACGCAGTAGTTATAGCTTCAGGAGGTTACGGAAATGTATTCTTCCTTTCTACGAATGCTATGGGGTCTAACGTAACCGCAGCATGGAAAGCACATAAGAAAGGAGCGCATATGGCTAATCCGTGTTTTACACAGATTCACCCTACATGTATTCCAGTTTCAGGAGGGTTCCAGTCTAAGCTTACGCTTATGTCTGAATCACTAAGAAACGATGGTAGAATTTGGGTTCCAAAGAAAATGGAAGATGCCAAAGCTATCCAAGCCGGAACGCTTAAAGGAAAAGATATAGCAGAAGAGAATAGAGATTATTACTTAGAAAGAAGATATCCAGCATTCGGAAACTTAGTTCCTAGAGATGTAGCTTCTAGAGCAGCTAAGGAAAGATGTGATGCCGGTTTTGGGGTAAACAAAACTGGAGAAGCAGTTTATCTAGATTTCAAATCTGCCATAGTAAGATATGGTAAGCAAGAAGCATTTGTGCATGGAAATAAAAACCCATCGGATGCTGAGATTCAGACTTTAGGAAAAGCTGCAGTGGCTGCCAAGTATGGTAACCTCTTCCAGATGTATGAGAAGATTACAGATGAGAATCCGTATGAGATGCCTATGAAGATATATCCAGCCGTGCATTATACGATGGGAGGTCTTTGGGTAGATTATGATTTGATGACAGATATTCCTGGTTGCTACGCAGCAGGAGAAGCTAACTTCTCTGATCATGGAGCTAATCGTTTAGGAGCTTCTGCGTTAATGCAAGGTTTAGCAGATGGTTATTTCGTGCTTCCTTATACGATAGGGAATTACTTATCTAAAGATATTAGAACAGGAGAGATTCCTAATGACTCTGCAGAGTTTATGGCAGCAGAAAAAGAAGTGAAAGCTAGAATAGATGGCTTCATGAATGCCAAAGGAACTAAGCCGGTAGATCATTTTCACATGCGTTTAGGTAAACTGATGTGGGAAAACTGTGGTATGGCTAGAAATGCTGAAGGCCTTCAGAAAGGAATGAAGGAGATTAAGGCTTTAAAAGAAGAATTTTTCGCTAATGTTAGAATACCTGGCGTTGCAAACGGTGTAAACCAAGAGCTAGAAAAAGCAGGTAGAGTAGCAGATCTTATGGAGTTAGGAGAGTTGATGTGTAAAGATGCACTTGAGCGTTCAGAAAGCTGTGGAGGACACTTTAGAGAAGAGTCTGTAGAATTAGATGGGATTCAGAAAGGAGAAGCTAAAAGAGATGATGAGAATTTCTCATTCGTTTCTGCGTGGCAATGGAATGGAGAAAGCGGAAAGCAAGAACTGATCAAAGAGCCATTAGAGTTTAAGGACATAGCAGTGAAACAAAGAAGCTACAAATAATCGATATTTAAGAAGGTATAAAAAAATTAGGTGATATGAAGTTACTACTTAAGATTTGGAGACAAAACGGACCACAGGATAAAGGTAAGATGGTCGATTATAACGTAGACGGAATAGAAGGAGATATGTCTTTCTTAGAGATGATGGATGTCCTTAATTCTCAGTTAATAGAAAAAGGAGACGAGCCAGTTATCTTTGATCATGACTGTAGAGAAGGAATCTGTGGTTCATGCAGCATGTTCATTAATGGAGAAGCACACGGACCAGGAAGAAATGTTACTACATGTCAGCTTCATATGCGTTCGTTTAAAGACGGTGAAACTATTTTTATAGAACCATGGAGAGCAGAAGCATTCCCGGTAATAAAAGATTTAATGGTAGACCGTTCTGCGTTCGATAGAATTATCCAAGCAGGAGGTTATGTATCTGTAAATACATCAGGAAATACTCAGGATGCCAACTCACTTCCTATTCCTAAAGAAGACGCTGATTTAGCTTTTGATGCTGCCACATGTATTGGTTGTGGAGCCTGCGTAGCAACGTGCAAAAACGCCTCAGCAATGCTCTTCACTTCAGCTAAAATCTCTCAACTTTCACTACTTCCTCAAGGGCAAGTAGAAGCTAAAGAAAGAGTAATAAACATGGTCAACCAAATGGACCTAGAAGGATTCGGAAACTGCACCAACACTGGTGCATGTGAAGTAGAATGCCCAAAAGGAATATCTCTAGATAACATAGCACGTATGAACAGAGAGTATCTTTCTGCTACGGCTAAAGGGAAAAAGTAAACTTTTTCCGTTTGGAGTTCGAGGTTCGCAGTTTATAATTCAAATACAAATACTCCTTTCTAACAATATTTAAGCCTTCGAATTTATCGAGGGCTTTTTCATTTTAATGGACTAGCGCAATGTTTAGGAAGAAAGAAGCCCACTTAACTATGAAAGTGTGTTTTTTACACTTTCCCCATGAAAATACACTTTAAATCCTTATTTTTAGTATTGTAAATATATAGGCGATTCATAACGAGTACCTAGAAAAACCAAATCATGAAAATTTCTATCCTTTCAGCCCTTCTTTTATTTGCTTTATACATCAATGCACAATCACTCCCTTTTAATTTTGAAACGGACATTATTACTACGGATTTTTTTGATTTTGATGGTGGAACGGCCACTGTGATTCCAAACCCTCAAATAGGCGGAATTAACACCAGCGCCACAGTAGCTCAAATCGTAAGAGATGGAGGAACCATATGGGCTGGAAGTAAGGTGGTTTTAGATGCCAATTTAGATTTGAGTACAGATGGTAATTTTAGTATGAAAGTCTTTTCTATAGCTCCTATAGGAACTATGATGAAATTCAAGTTAGAAGGTCCAGGAACTCCGGTGGAAATAGACATCCCATCTACAGTTACTAATGAATGGGAAGAGATAACTTGGGATTTTACTGGATTACCAGGAGTTTATAATTGTGTGGTATTTATGTTTGATTATGGAAACATTGGAGACGGATCTGCAGTTTCTACTTTTTGGTTTGATGATGTTACTCAAGGTCCGGTAACAGAAAATACAGGGTGTACCTATTCTGGAGCTTGTAACTATGACTCTGCTGCACAGGTAGATGATGGGTCGTGCATATATTCTTGTTTTGGCTGTATGGATGAAGAAGCGCTTAACTATAATTCGGAAGCTACAGTAGAAGACAATTCATGTGTGTTAGATCCTAATGATGGATGCATTGGAGATTTTACAGGTGATGGTTTCGTAAACGTAAGCGATTTGGGAGGATTCTTGGGAGTATTTGGTGACGAATGTGAATGACAATATACTTTTGAAAGCGATTAATTTTCCCTATAAATTTCATTATTCTATGTACATTCGACTTTTCCTGTTTTCATTATTGATTGGGCTAACTTCTCTTGTTATTGCTCAAGATTCTTCTGAGAGAGCATTTTTCTCTTCCAAAGTGAATTCATTTGAAAAGGCCATTTTATTAGAAAACTCTAGTTTTCAAATTGCAGTAGACCTGTCTCTTATACACATCTCCGAGCCCACGAGACCTCTCTACATCT
>CAJXOV010000117.1 GCA_913057815.1 uncultured Flavobacteriales bacterium | reverse complement strand
TACACCTCTCTATTCGTCGGCAGCGTCAGATGTGTATAAGAGACAGTTCTACTACCAATATTCCAAAAATGATTCCTAATAATCCTGCTACAATTGTAATTAAGAGAGTTTCAGAAATTATTTGCTTTATAATTACTGCGGGTGCTGCTCCTAATGCTCTCCTAATTCCTACTTCCTTTGTGCGCTCTGTTACTGACACTAGCATAATATTACCAATTCCGATGATCCCGGCAAAAAGAGCTAAAATTCCTACAGAAAAAGAAATGAACTTAAGTGATGCAAAGAGAGTGTTCACATCGGCTAACTCTTCTTCCATATTCCAACTTCCAAAAGCCCTCTGGTCATCAGGGTGAATATTTTTATGAATTTTAAGCAACGCTTTTATTCTCTCCTGAAGTTCACTAATAGGATAACCATCTATACTTTTGACACTAAACCAACCTATGGTTTTTCCATAATTAAATGTTCTCTGAAATGCAGTAATAGGCATAAAAATACTCTCGTTTTCTTCTGCCGAATCGTCTCCTTCTTTCATTGAAGATATCACTCCAATTACTTGAACATTCACATTGCTGATTTGAATGTACTTACCAATTGGATCCTCATCTTTTTCAAATAATGTCCTCAAGACTTTCTTTCCAATGGCACAAACCTTTCTTTCCTCTTTTATATCAGCTTCATTTATAAATCGACCTTGTGTAATTAGCATAGGCTGAATCTTTACTAAGCCCGGTGTTTCTCCGTATATATTAAATGATCCAGTATTGTTATTGTATGTCGCGTTATTTCCTCCTTGCCATCCTCCCGCTTGACATCGAGGAGATATAACATCTATTTCCTGAATATTTTCTTCTATAAATCGAATATCATCCATATCCATCTCGAACCACCTACCTTTCTTAAAACCTTTATATGGCATAGAGGTCTTCATACTCCATATTCCTCCGCTATTAGCCGCTCTATTTCCAATATCTGATCTGACACCAATTTCTAATCCAGATGATGCAGCCATCATAATTACTAGCATAAATATTCCCCACGCCACGCCTATCATAGACAAAAAGGTCCTTAATGGATTTCGCACCAATACCGATAATATTTCTTTTAGTGTGTCTTTATCCATTATTCATCTCTTAAAGCTACTATAGGTCTCAATCTAGCAGCTCTTATCGCAGGAACTAAACCGGAAATTATACCACTCATAGTCAAAATAAAAAGAGCTATCATGGCAGAATTAAAATCAATTGAAGGATTCTTAAAATATTCTAGTTCTACGAAATGAGATACAACCTCCAAAACAATTATTCCAACGATCAATCCTAAAAACCCTGATAAAACAGTGATCAGTAAACTTTCCTGAAGTATTAATCCCACTACCTTATTAGGTGTAGCTCCTAATGCTTTTCTAATACCCAGTTCTCTGGTCCTTTCCTTAACTACTATACTCATAATATTCGAAATACCAATAATACCGGACACTAAGGTCATTAAGCCTATGACAAAAACAAAAGCTTTAATTCCTACTCCAATATTAGCATACTTAGCATTTTCCACATTGTAATTATCCGCAACTATGGCATTATTATCCTTAGGATTTACTTTATGTCTTGTTTGAAGAAACGACATAAGCTCCTCCTCTAATTCAACTGACTCACTAACAGAAAGATTTCCTGTGCTCAGAAAAAATTCATCTATTCTATCTGTTTGAGAAAATAATTTATGATAGGTTTGAATAGGTATAAAACATCTTCGGTTATTCCACCTATTCTCTCCTCGTTTAAATACTCCAACGATCTTAAACTGGACCCCACCAATGTTTATAAAAGTTCCTATGACATCTTGTTCTTTACATAGCTCTTTATAAACGTCAACACCAATTACTACAGATTTCTTAGCTTCTTTTTCATCATTAAGGTTTAAGAAACGCCCATGCAAAACATCAAGTTTGAGAAGTTCTGAAATCGAACTATTTGCTCCCGCCAGAGAATAGCTCCCAGATTCTTTTTTCCAATTCATTTGGATTCCCCACATACGCTCGAAAGCACTTCCATATGGAATTTCATTCTCATGATCCTTTTTTATTTTATTAAAATCATGGTTAGTGAAATTTATTCTTCGATTAGGATTAGTGCCTTGATATGATAGTGATGTCCTACCACTCTCTAAGCTCATACTGTTAATGGCTATTTTACCAAACATTCCCGCAGCTCCATTGGTTAAACCAGTAGAGATACCTAATAAGAATACCAAAATGAATATCCCTACTGCCACTGAAATTCCGGTAAGAATATACCTTAATGGGTTCTTAAGTATGGTTTGTAATATTTCTGTCCAAGTGTCTCTGTTAAACATTAGGCGGAAATTATTCGTCCATCTTTCAATCTGATAATTCGATCTGTCTCTTTGGCTATTTCATTTTCATGAGTAACTATTATAACCGTCTTCCCAGAAGCATTTACAGACTTAAGAAGATCCATTACTTCTATGGAAGTAACAGAATCAAGGGCACCGGTAGGTTCATCTGCGAGAATCACTTTTGGATTGGCTATTAACGCTCTGGCTATGGCGACTCTTTGTTTTTGACCACCTGACATTTCGCTAGGAAGATGCTCAGCCCAGTCTAACAATCCAACTTCTTCCAAGCTTTGCAACGCGCGTTCTTTTCTTTCATTTCTATTTACTTTCTGGTAATAGAGAGGAAGTGCTACATTTTCCCAAGCAGTTTTAAAATTAATCAGATTAAAGGACTGAAAAACGAATCCTAAAAACTGGCTTCTGTATATAGCAGCTTTCTTTTCGTTAAGGTCTTTAATTAATTTACCGTCTAAAGTATAGGAGCCCCCATCATAATTATCGAGCATTCCTAATATATTTAGCAGAGTAGATTTTCCGCTACCAGAGCTTCCCATGATAGAAACAAGCTCCTGCCTCTTGATATTCAGATTAATACCTTTCAACACCTGGAGAGAATTCCCACCCACGGCATAAGACTTAGTTATATTTTCTAATTGAATCACTTACAGACAAATGTAAGCCACTGAATGAAGATTGAATTCATCAATCATTCAAATTTTGTTAAAGAATAATAAGAAGATTTATTGCATTTTCATGACTACGACTGCAGCCTCAGTGCCTTTATTTCCATGCTTTCCACCTGAACGATCCAATGCTTGTTGTTCATTGTCATCAGTAAGAACACCAAATGCTACAGGAACTCCTGTTTTTAGATTTACTTCCATGATTCCATTAGAAGCTGCTTGGCAGACATAATCAAAATGAGCAGTTTCTCCTCTTATTACACTTCCCAGACAAACAACACCATCAACATTATTGAGCTGAATCATTTTGAGCGCACCTAGAGCCAATTCAAAAGTTCCAGGAACGTATTTAACGGAGATATTATCTTCTGAGACACCAGCTTTAATAAAGCCATCAATGGCTCCTTTTAAAAGGCTCCCTGTAATCTGATGATTCCATTCAGAAACAACAATACCAAATAATCTACCGGAAAGATCTGGAAGTTTCTCAGGGTTAAAAGCACTTAGATTTTTTCCCTCAGTAGCCATAAATGAAATTAATTTGAGGCTTTAGCTGTAGCGAATGCTTTTAACTTAACTGCATCTTTATAATCTGCTGAAGTTACATTACTAGAAGCAGTAATAATTCCATCATACATATTCACAGCTTCTTTATACATCTCAAGTTTAAGACAAACGTTAGCTGCTTTTTTATAATAAAGCATAGTTGTAATTTCATCCTTCGAACTATTAGCTGCTTTTTTAAAGTAAGGAAGTGCTTCTTTAAATTTAGCACTTTGGTCTGCACCTTCTTCATAAGAGGCTCCAATTTCAACTAGACAGTCTCCGATATTACCATTTACCATAGTTCCTAATAGGGGACTTCCAAAATTAGCATTCTTGAAATTCGCAAGCGCAGCTTCAAAATCACCATTATCTCTATTAATTACACCTAATTGATAATTAGCTCTCATTCCAACAGGAGAACCAGCATGGTCATCAGCTATAACTTCTAAACCATCAAATAGATCCGAACCAGACTTAGCTGTGTCCAAAGAATCCATCATAAAGTACATTTCAGCTAAATGAGCCTCTTCATTAGCGTTGGCAATAGCTGGTCCTTTAACCAAATTATTGTACATAAAGAAAGCTAGGATAGCTATTACTACCAAGGCCAATATGCCTAATAAAGTTTTCTTATTATTTTCTATAAACAGTTCAGTTTTAGTATAAACTTCCTGAACATCTAATATTGTCTCGTCTGTATTCTTCTTAGCCATTTTACTCAAAAAAATTGAGGTGCAAAAATAGCGTTTTTTCTTTATTACTTAACAGAGATTTTAAGCTCTTCTATTAAGTAATAGAATACTCGACAAAAATCATGGTCTTATGGTTATATCTTCACTGATAAATTGGAGTCTTTTTTAAGTGTTCTATCCTAAATTTGTTTTTTGATTCTGCATGAATAAAGAATCTTAATAAACCTACAATTTTATACTCAGCCTTGATTTTAAAACACTTAAATCTTATTAATTTTAAAAACATCTTAGAAGGATCTATAGAGTTAGATCAAGGTGTTAATTGTTTTTCAGGCTTAAATGGAGAAGGTAAAACCAATATTTTAGATTCTATTCGATATTTAAGCATGTGCAAGAGCTACTTTAACTCTGCCGATTATCAGAATATTAATCATGATCATGAAGCATTTATGATCAAAGGAGAAGTCATGAAAAACGAAGAGCTGGACGTGCTGTCATGCTCTGTAAGCAGAAGCTCAAAAAAAGTATTTAAAAGAAATAAAAAAGATTATCAAAAGCTCTCCGATCATATCGGTTTATATCCTTCTGTTATGATCTCTCCTACTGATGAAGACCTTATCAAAGAAGGAAGTGAAATAAGAAGAAAGTTCATTAATGGGATTATAGCGCAATATGACAAGTCATATTTAAATCACATGACTCAATATAAAAGAGCTTTGAATCAAAGAAACAGACTTCTCAAGCATTTTCAAACAGAGAGAATTTTTGATTCTGCTTCTTTAGAAATATATGACTTCAAGCTAATAGAATTAAATTCTATAATTTTTCAAATCAGGGAGAAATTCGTTGAAGATTTTATTCCATGGTTTCAGAAGCTACATATAGAAATCAGTGGGAATAAGGAATCGGTAAGCATTCAATACAACAGTTCATGTGGAGAAAATTTAGAACTACAATTTAAAGACTCTGAACAAAAAGATAGAATTTCAGCAAGAACTAATGTAGGTATTCATAAAGATGATCTCGAGTTTTCTATTGATGGTCATACCATTAAAAAGTTTGGATCTCAAGGTCAACAGAAGACTTTTTTAATAGCACTAAAATTGGCCCAATCTTTTTTCATAGAGCAGGCTACTGGAAACAAACCGTTTTTATTACTTGATGATATATTTGACAAGCTTGATAGCAACAGAGTAACCAACCTGATGAAATTAGTAAGCGAAGGGAATTTTGGTCAAATCTTCATCACTGACACAGATAAAAACAGAGTATCTTCACTTTTTAAAGGATTGGATGTATAATTAAAAGAGTTTACTTTAACTGAAGGTAAGATTACTTAAGCCATGGGAAAAGATCATAATCAAAAACCGTTAAAAGAGGTCATCGATAATTTTTTAAAAATGTACCGGTTGGATAGGAAGTATCAACAGGTAGAAATAGCAAAAGCTTGGGAAAAAACTATGGGAAGCTACATTCAGAGTAAAACAAAATCTCTTTACTTAAACGGTTCAGTGCTTAAGGTAAAAATTGAAAGCAGTGTGATTAGTGCAGAGATTATGCATGAAAAAAGCAAAGTCATCAGCACGTTAAATGCCGAAATAGGAAGACAAATGATTGAAGAGATTCTTTTTTCAGATTAGGACTTTCATTTCAACTAGCACACCATCTTCGGGTTCTGAAGTTTATCTTTGTATTAAGTCACCGTTAATCTAGCAAAGTGAAGTCTATAAAAACAATTTTAATATTATCAGGAATTGCCCTTTTTTCTTTTGGCTTAATGTCGATAGAAACTCCTGAAGTTACTCAAATAACTAATCCTCATCATACCGCTGCCGAACTAAAATCTATGCTGGCAGGAGATGGAATCACCACTCCTTTACCGTTAGGTGAAGAAGGCCAATTCTTTCGAGGTTCAGGGTTATGTGAAGGTTGCCATGGTTTTGACCCTAACGAAATTGCTAGTCTAGATGGAGAAGGAAATGACGTGAACCCAACTGATCAATGGAGAGCTACTATGATGGCCAATAGTGCAAAAGATCCTTTTTGGAGAGCTAAAGTGAGTCATGAAACAGCTGTTAATCCAGACCACACAGTAGAATTAGAAGACAAATGCATCACCTGTCATGCACCAATGGGACATTATGGAGCTCTATTTGACGAAGGAGCTATCCATTATAGCATGGCTGAGTTAGTTCTTGACTCAGTTGCTTTGGATGGAGTTAGTTGCAACGCCTGTCATGCTCAAAGTGATTTAGATATCGGAAATCTTTTCTCAGGTGATTTAAACTTTTCTCCAGACACTATCTACGGGCCTTATGGAGCTGAAGGTGAACCTGCTATTTTTTCTCAACCAATGTTCAGCTTCGTAGGATTTCAACCAGAATACGGAGCCCATGTAGCACAAAGTGAATTGTGTGCTGGATGTCATACTTTAATAACGAACACTGTAGATCTAGACGGGGAATATACAGGAAACACTTTTGTAGAGCAAGCTACTTATCATGAATGGTTAAATAGTATTTACTCCGAAGAAGGTGAAAACAATAAGGAATGTCAGTCGTGTCATTTCCCTAGAATCCAAGACCCAGTTGTTATTTCTTCGAATTATGCTTTTCTGCAACCAAGAACTCCCTATGGACAGCATTTTATGGTAGGAGGAAATACATTTATGCTGGAATTAATGAAAAACAGAATTAATGAATTAGGAATTTCGGCTACAGAAGAGGATCTGTCTCTTATACACATCTCCGAGCCCACGAGACCTCTCTACATCTCG
>CAJXOV010000116.1 GCA_913057815.1 uncultured Flavobacteriales bacterium | reverse complement strand
TCTATTCGTCGGCAGCGTCAGATGTGTATAAGAGACAGTGCTTATCGTATATAGATCAGCTTCTCTAGAGAAGCTGATTCTTTCCCCTATGGTTTTCTTTTCGGTCATGTTCAACTAAAAAATTATAGTTCGTAAAAGTACCAAGTCTTTTAGGCTAAAATGGTTTTATTTTGTAATAATTAAAACCGGAATAAATGCAGAGGATAATTTTGATGATAATGATAGTGTTCATGTCTAACATAGCCAAGGGGCAGTTAGTAATTAATGAACTAATGGCTAGGAATAACGGAGGAATTTCGGATGAATTTGGAGAGTTTGATGATTGGATAGAAATATACAATCCTACAGGTGAAGATGTAGATATAGCTGGTGGATACTTCACTGACAACATAGGCAATCCTACTCTACACTTAATAGAGTCAGGTCAGCCGGCACTAACAACTATTCCAGCTAATGGCTATAAAATCTTTTGGGCAGATGGGACTCCTGATCAGGGAGCAAATCATTTAGGTTTTTCATTAAGTGCAGGCGGAGAATCTGTGGCGTTGGTTTTGTCTGATGGGGAATTCATAGTAGATGCAGTACAGTTCTCGGATCAAGAAAATGACATCTCATATGGACGTGAATCTGATGGAGCAATTTTGTTTCAGTTTTTTTCAGTGCCAACTCCTAACGCATCGAATCAGTTTATTCCTCCAGCGTTGCAAACTATTCATATTAATGAAGTGCAGCCGTTAAATACTTCAACTATTGTAGATGAAAGTGGGGTTTATGAGTCATGGTTAGAGCTGTACAATCCGAATGACAGTCAAGTGAATTTGGCGGGATATATTTTGGACTATAATAATGGTGAGGCAAGTTTTGTAATTGAGAACTCTGATCCTAATAGTACGGTTATAGAGAGTAATAATCACAAGCTGTTCTGGTGTGACAATCAGGTAGTCGAAGGCTTACTTCATACTAACTTTGAGCTTTCTGCTTCAGGAGTTATTAGACTTTACTATGTAGACGGAGTAACTCTAGTAGATGAATTCATCTATAATAATGTCGAGATAGATTCAAGTTTTGGAAGTCAAAATGATGGATCGGATGATTATGTAACCTTCGATATCCCTACACCTGATGTTACTAATCAGCTGGAGGTTGTGTTTCCTGAACTGTTATTTATTAATGAATTAATGGCGTCTAATTTGTCTGATACAACAGATAATTATGGAGAATTCGAAGATTGGATTGAAATTTATAATCCAAATAGTTTTCCAGTAGACTTGTCAGGATATTATCTAAGTGATAACCTAGGTGGAGGATCATGGGAGATTCCTTCTCTTTACCCTGATTCTGTGACTGTGCCAGCTCAAGGTTTTCTCGTTTTTTGGGCAGATAATGATGAGGAGCAAGGAGTAAGACACACTGATTTTAAACTAACTACTTCTGGAGAAACACTTGTGCTTTTATCTACTGATAATTTTACAGTAGCTGATTCGGAGAGCTTTCCCTTACAATCTTCAGATGTCAGTTGGGGAAGGGAAGTTGATGGTGAATCTGAATGGGTATATTTTATTCCTGAATCCACTACTCCTGAATATTCAAATCATGGTGCTGTTTCTGTGGGTGAACTCTCAGTTGATAATTATGATGTTTTTCCAAATCCGACCAATGGTGTTATGTATGTGAATGGAAAAGTAGACAGTATTGAAGTTTTCTCTCTAAAAGGAGAGCTACTTTTGACAATAAGTGACTCTAATAAGGTTGATTTAAGTAGTTTTTCTTCAGGGTTGTATGTGTTGCGTTGTGATTTAGGCTTTCGACTTCTTGTTGAGAAAATCTAACATTTGTTCTTTTGTTTTTAGGTTATTTGAGTTAAAAGAGATGTACCCCTTGTGTTGCGGGGTGTTCTAAGAAAAAATGATTACTTTTGCGCTCCCTTAAAAAATAAGGACGCTTATAACGGAGTAAGTTGTTTTAATTCTCTTGGACATTCCGTAGTCTAAGATACAATTATCAAAGCCCACATGGCTGAAGAAAATAAAGACGTAGAAAAGCAGGAAGAAAATACTGCTGCATCTAAACCAGAGAGTCCTCAAGCTGCTACACCTGCAGTTGAAAACACAGAAAAAGTCAAAGAAGAAGTAGCTGAAGCTGCCGCAGAGGTAGTAGCTGAAGAAGCGCCTGTTGCTGAAGAAGCTCCTGTTGCTGAAGAAGCTCCTGCTGCTGAAGAAGCACCTGTTGCTGAAGAAACTGTTAAACCTAAAATGGAAGCAGATGATACAGCTACACACATGACTGGAGAAGGAGATACCGCTGTGTTCGAATTTAATAAGCCAGCTGAATCTTTTGATTGGGATGCCACAGATGATTCTGTAGCAGCTTATTCTAAAGAAGAGTTTAGTTCATTAGAGACTACTTATACTGAAACAGTTTCTGAATTAATTGAGAAATCTGTAACTACAGGTAAAATTGTAGATATCGGTAAAAAAGAGATAGTAGTAAATATTGGATCTAAATCTGAAGGTGTGGTTCAAGCATCTGAGTTTAGATATAATCCAGATTTAAAGATAGGAGATGAAGTGCCTATTTTTGTTGAGCAACAAGAAGATAGAAACGGACAATTAGTAGTTTCTCATAAAACTGCTAGATTACATAGTGCGTGGGATAGAATTAATGGTGCTTTAGAAAATGGAGAAATCCTTAAAGGACTAGTTAAGAGTAGAACTAAAGGTGGTTTAATCGTAGATGTATTCGGATTAGAAGCATTCCTTCCTGGTTCTCAGATTGATGTGAAGCCTATTAGAGATTATGATGTCTATGTAGGTAAGCAAATGGAATTCAAAGTGGTTAAAATAAACCATGAATTCAAAAATGTTGTTGTTTCTCATAAAGCTCTTATTGAAGCTGAATTAGAAGAACAAAAGAAGCAAATCATTGGTGGTCTAGAGAAAGGTCAAGTACTAGAAGGTCAAGTGAAGAATATTACTTCTTATGGAGTATTTATCGATCTTGGAGGTATAGACGGTCTTGTTCATATTACTGATTTAAGCTGGGGTAGAATTAATCACCCAGAGGAGATCGTAGAACTAGATCAAAAATTAAACGTAGTAATCTTAGACTTTGATGATGATAAGAAAAGAATTGCGTTAGGTCTTAAACAATTATCTCCGCATCCATGGGAGGCTTTAGATGAAAACTTAAACGTTGGAGATAAAGTTAAAGGTAAAGTAGTTGTTTTAGCTGATTACGGTGCGTTTATTGAAATCGCTGCTGGAGTTGAAGGATTAGTTCACGTTAGTGAAATGAGCTGGAGTCAACATTTAAGAAGTGCTCAAGATTTCTTGAAAGTAGGTGATGAAGTAGAGACTGTAATTTTAACTCTTGATAGAGAAGAAAGAAAAATGTCTCTTGGAATCAAACAATTAGTTCCAGATCCATGGGCTGATATTGAATCTAAGTATCCTGTGCAAAGTAAACACACAGCTAAAGTGAAGAATTTCACAAACTTTGGAGTGTTCGTTGAGTTAGAAGAAGGGATTGATGGACTTATTCATATTTCAGATTTATCTTGGTCTAAGAAAATCAAGCACCCATCTGAGTTCTGCACTGTAGATCAGGAGTTGGATGTTATAGTATTAGAATTAGATAAAGAAAACAGAAGATTGAGTTTAGGGCATAAGCAGTTAGAAGAGAATCCTTGGGATGTTTTCGAAACTGTATTCTCTAATGGATCATCTCATCAAGGTACTGTTGTTCGAAAAGAAGGTAGCCAATTTATCGTAGCTCTTCCTTATGGAGTAGAGGGGTATGTGACAGCTAAACAATTGAAGAAAGCAGACGGAGCTCAAGCTGAGTTGGATGAAACTTTAGAATTCATAGTAACTGATTTCAATAAGAACGCTAAAAGAATAGCAGTTTCTCATGTGAGAACTCATTCAGCTGAGGAGGATACACCTGTAAGAGAGAATAGAGGTGGTAAATCTAATTCTGGAGGAGGAAGAAAGACTAACGATGCCGTAGCTAGAGTAAATGACAAAGTTGAAAAAGCTACATTAGGTGATTTAGGCGTTCTTTCTAGTCTTAAGGCAGAAATGGAAAGTGGTAATTCTGGAAAAGCAACAACTCCAGCTCCTAAAAAAGCTGAAGTAAAGAAAGAAGCACCTGCTAAAAAAGAAGCACCTGTAAAAGAAAAAGCACCAGCTAAAGTTAAAGCTGCAACTTCTGGAGATGATGATTTAAAGAAGATCGAAGGAATAGGTCCTAAGATTGCTTCTACTTTAGCTGAGGCTGGTGTAGATACATTCGCTAAATTATCTGAAACTACTTCAGAAAAGATTTCTGAAATTATAGCAGGAGTGAGAGGAAGTCACGTAACTGATACATGGCCTGAACAAGCTAAAATGGCTTCAGAAGGTAAGTGGGATGAGTTAAAGAAGTGGCAAGATGAATTAGACGGAGGAAAGGCTTAAGTCCTTAAATCGTAATCATATTTAAATCCTGCTAGAAATAGCAGGATTTTTTTTGCCCAATAAATTAATGACAATTGATATTGTAATTAGGATAACACCTATATAAACTACTCTATATTTGTAAAACGAAATGACTCCGAAAGTACTTTTAGATAAAAAATTGTTTGAGCTAATAATTAACAGACTTTGTTATCAGCTAATAGAAAATCATGATGATTTTTCAAATACAGTCCTAATTGGTATTCAGCCAAGAGGCGTGATTCTAGCAGATTTAATATTTAAAAGGTTAAAGGAGATATCTCCTAAAATTGCGTTGCAATTTGGGGCTTTAGACATCACCTTTTTCAGAGATGACTTTAGAAGAAGAGAGGATCCTGTTTTAGCTAACTCTACCAAAATTGATTTTTTAATTGAAGACAAAAAAGTGATTCTTGTAGATGATGTCTTGTTTACTGGAAGAACAATTAGGTCAGCATTCGATGCCTTGCTCGCTTTTGGTAGGCCCGATAGTATAGAGCTTCTAGTCTTAATAGAACGTAGATTTTCACTTCAGGTACCAGTTAGGCCAGAATATATCGGTAAATCAGTAGATTCAATAGCTAGTCAAAGAGTATTGGTGAAATGGAAATCAAATGGTGAACCAGACAAAGTAATATTACACACTTCTATCGATGAATAATTCACTAAGTGTAAAGCATCTCTTAGGTATAAAACAACTTACGAGTGAAGATATTCAGCTTATCTTTCATCATGCTGAAAAATTTAAAAAGGTAATTAACCAACCTATTAAAAAAGTTCCCTCACTAAGAGATATTACTATTGCTAACCTCTTTTTTGAAAATTCAACAAGAACTAAATTAAGTTTTGAATTAGCAGAGAAAAGATTAAGTGCGGATATAATAAATTTCAGTGCTTCAGGCTCTTCAGTAAAGAAAGGAGAGACATTAATAGATACTGTCAATAATATTCTCAGTATGAAGATAGATATGGTGGTTATGCGTCATTCTAGTCCTGGAGCTCCACATTTTTTAAAAGAAAATACAGATACTGTCATTGTAAATGCCGGTGATGGGACTCATGAACATCCTACACAGGGACTTTTAGATTCTTTCTCGATCAGAGAGAAATTGGGAGACTTAAAGGGGAAAAAGATAGCTATAGTTGGAGATATTAAACATTCAAGAGTAGCCTTGTCTAACATTTTCTGCCTACTGAAACAAGGAGCGGAGGTTAAGGTTTGTGGCCCAGCTACTTTGATCCCAAAACATATAGAAGAGCTAGGGGTAACTGTAGAATATGATTTAGTAAAAGCGGTGCAATGGGCGGATGCAGTTAATATGCTCAGGATTCAATTAGAAAGACAAGCTGACTCTGAATTGGAAGTAGCTAACTTCCCAAGTTTAAGGGAATATAGCAAGTTATACCAATTGAATAATGAAGTGTTAATTAAGGCTAAAAGGACCCCGTTAATTCTTCATCCAGGGCCAATCAACAGAGGAGTAGAAATTACCAGTGAATTAGCCGATAGTGAGAAATCTGTTATACTTGAACAAGTAGAAAATGGGGTGGCAATTAGAATGGCCGTCATTTACTTGTTAGCAAGTCACATAAAACGGTAAATAATAAAAAGAAAAAGTGGTATCTTTGTTGCAAACCCTTTTAAAAAACAAAAATGAAATTCGAGATAGAACAGAAAGATAAAGTGACGGTGGTGAAATCTAAGGTGGAAAAATTAGATGCCCTTCATGCACCTGAATTAAAAGGAGAGTTTGTTATGCTAAATAAGAATGGTAACAAAAACTTAATTTTAGATTTATCAGAAACTAGATATTGTGATTCTAGTGGATTAAGTGCTGTTCTTGTAGCGAATAGATTATGCAGAGAGGCAGAAGGAGTATTTGTACTTTGTGGACTGCAGGATGCAGTTTCTAAGCTTATAACCATTTCTCAGTTAGATTCTGTCTTGAAAATTGTACCAACTTCGAATGAAGCCGTTGACTTGGTTTATATGGAAGAAGTAGAAAAAAATCTTTAATATGAAAAAACATTTACTATTTATAAGTTCCCTTATTATTTCATTTATTTCTATCGGTCAATGTACTGATGATTTTGATTGGGGAGATGCAGAGTATGGTGTAAGTCCAGACCCTGAGGTTGGAGAAACATTTGATGATGCAGAGTTAGACGTACCTTATGAGGATACGATTCATATACTAGTGCCTCAGAGTGCATCAGACATCGATGCTACTTATCCAGCTTTGCCTATTGATTCAGCTGTTTTAAATAGCATTATTATTACGCAAGGTGAAAATTCGTATACTCCAGCTGAGTTTGGATTAGAGTTAACGTGTAATAATGGAGGGTCAAGTGTTAACCCTTGTACTTTTTTAGGAGGTCAATCTGGATGTGGACTTCTTTCTGGAACTCCGCTTATCCCAGGTGAGTTTAATGTTTCAATTGAAGCTACTGTTTATGTAACTATTGTAGTGCCTTTTCCTTACGAATTTAATTATGAAGGATATACTTTAACTGTAGCTGGAGAAGTTTCAGTGAATGATATAGTAGAGCCTTTATCTGAAGTAAGAATTACTCCAAATCCTTTTTCTTCTAAAGCACTAATTC
>CAJXOV010000115.1 GCA_913057815.1 uncultured Flavobacteriales bacterium | reverse complement strand
ACACCTCTCTATTCGTCGGCAGCGTCAGATGTGTATAAGAGACAGGTTCCAGAAGGTCTGGCGGTAAACTTTAGTCCATTTTCTAAAGTGAACTGCATTACATTAGATGAAGGTAAACCTAAAGCTGTAGTACTTTTTGTTTCGGTATCAGTTACAGTTCCTTCCAAAATGTCGGTTATAGAAACCACTTTAGAACCCATTAAAGCAGTGGGAGGATTAGTTCTAAATCCATTCATCATGGCCTGTATTTCTTCTTTTCCACTTTTACCTTCTCTAACTACTGAGATTAGTCGCTCACGGAAATGACCAAATTTCAGGTAGATTTCATCAAGGATATCTATCAAAGTCTTCCCTTTAGAAGCAGCCCAAGCCGCGCACTCACTCAGAACCAAAGAGCTTATCACAGCATCCTTATCTCGCACAAAGTCACCCACCAAGTATCCGTAACTCTCTTCTCCACCTCCTAAGAAAACTTCTTTCCCTTCTTGCTCTCTAATCACAGATGCTATCCATTTAAATCCTGTTAGAGTTTCATACAATTTCACTCCATAAGCTTTGGCCATATTAGAAATCAAATCACTAGTCACTACAGTTTTAGCTATAAATCCATTGGCAGGAATAGTACCGGCTGCCTTCAATTGCTCTAATCTATAGTAGACAATCAGAGCACAAGCTTGGTTCCCATTAATAAGCGTTAGTTCTCCATCAGAATTTCTAGCCACCATCCCCACTCTATCCGCATCTGGATCTGTCCCTAACACTAAGTCTCCACCTTCCTTTTCCGCCAATTCTATAGCCATACTTAAAGCCGAGCGTTCTTCAGGATTAGGACTTTCTACAGAAGGAAAATCACCTGAAGGAACTGCTTGAGTTTCTTCTAATATTACGTTTTCAAATCCTGCATTTCTCAGCACCTGAGGAACCATCGTAATTCCTGTTCCATGAAGAGAGGTAAATACTATCTTAAGATTCTTCTTTTCTTCCTTGAATCCATTTACTGAGAGAGACTGAACTTGAGACAAATATTTGTTATCTATCGAGTCGTCTAAAGTTTCTATTAATTCAGTATTAGCTGAAAAATTGACTTCGTCTGCGGACTCTATAACTCTCACTTCTGAGATTATTCCTGTATCATGGGGAGCCACTATCTGAGCACCATCATTCCAGTATACCTTATACCCATTATATTCTTTAGGATTATGACTGGCTGTAATTACTATTCCTGCGGTACAACCCAATTCTCTAACAGCAAATGACAATTCTGGAGTAGGTCTTAAATCCGAAAATAAATATGCTTTTATTCCATTGGCAGAAAGTACATCTGCGCATACCTTGGAAAATAAAGGAGAGTTATTTCTAGAGTCATGAGCTATCACCACACTCATTTGAGAAGAGTTTGGGAATTGTTTTTTCATATAATTCGCTAATCCCTGCGTAGCCTGACCGATAGTATATTTATTAATTCTATTGGTTCCTACACCCATTTTGCCACGCATACCTCCTGTACCAAATTCAAGATCGGTATAAAAGCACTCGGTTAACAATTCCAAATCAGAGTCCATTAAACGCTTGACTTCCGTTCTAGTCTCTAAATCAAAAGATTCTGAAAGCCATTTAGAAGCTTTTTTTATTATTTCTGCACTCATATTTATTGGATAATCTTTAGAAATTCTTTTAAGTTCTCTTGCCAAGTCTTAGGCTCTAAACCTAATTTTTCTTTGGCTAAGGTATTGTCTAATTTTGAATATGCCGGCCTCTTAGCTACTTGGATATATTCTTTACTACTCACAGCATTTAACCTTTTACCATGTTTCTCATTAATTATAGATGCCATATCATACCAGCTTCCTTCCCCATCTTCAGAGTAGTGATATAAAGTTCCATCAAATAATTCTGCGTTGCAAAGCAAATTATTCACCACAAATTCAACCAGTGGTTTAGTCCAAGTAGGAGAGGAATATTGATCATTAACTATATTCAACTCCTCTTGTTCTCCCAAAAGACGATCAATAGTTTTAGGGAAATTAGACCCAAATTCAGAATACAACCAACTAACTCTTAATATTAGAGTCAATTCAGAATCTAACAGAAGTTCTTCTCCATTTCTCTTAGTCAGTCCGTATATATTAATAGGAAAAGCTTCATCCTCTTCAGTCCAAGGTTCATCTCCAGTTCCGTCAAAGACATAATCTGTCGAAAAGTGCAGGATTCTAAAGTCTAGCTTTTGCGCCAAATAAACCAAAGTAGCCAAAGAATCTGCATTCACAAACTCGGCTAAAGCACTTTGCTCTTCAGCCTTATCTACAGCAGTATATGCTGCACAATTAATTAAAAAATCAGGTTTAAACTTAAGCAACTGAGATTCTAAACCTTGTAAACCTTCTGAATCAGAGAAATCTGCTTCTTTCCTGGTTAGGGCTTTTACTTGAAAATTTGTTTTTTCTAAATAAGAAACAAACTCTTGACCCAATTGGCCTGCAGCCCCCGTAATTAAAATTTTATTCTTTTTCATTTATTGCGCAGCGCTAATCTATTATATAATCTTTCAAGTCTGTGTTTCAAATGAAGGATATTCAACTCATTTATTAAAAATGGAATCGTCCTACACATACACAAGCTACTAACGTACAAACAAGGCCTTATCACCATCGTACACTTGCAGAGTAAAGTTTTATTCGCAATAGGAAAAGCCTATTAAGAGTGAAGAATAAAGTGAGGTGTTAAGGTGGGGTGGAGACCCCACCTTTTAATTTAAATGAAAACAACATGGCAGGTACACTCTATGATATCCAAGAGCTAAAAAAACACATTCAAGATGATAGTGAGGTTCCTCATCATATAGCTAACTTCATCGTAAACATAGCCGAAGAGAGCTGTAATGATTTACTTGGTAGTTATCTAAAAAAGGAGAATGAGCTAAGTAGAGCAAAAGCTGAAAAGCTGAAAATGTCCCTTTCGATGTTTGGTGTTCATGCTATAGAAAAAGACATAGATAAACTTCATGCCCTTCTTAAAGACAGCGATAGTTTTCAAACCATCTTACCTGTTATGAACAGAATTAAATCACATTTAAGAATGGTTAAAAAACAAATGCTTAAAGATTTCAAAATGGTTATTACTTTAGTGAACTAATTATTTAGTTAACTGAAGAAGTGAATTTCACCTTAGAAAATTTAGATAAACTTACGGCTGGCGACATTATCGGCAAGAAAAAATTTGTCAAATTATTCATCTCAGAGATGAAAGACAACGAGGTTCCGGCTCTCCTTAAAGCTAGTCTAATCAAAGACGAGCAGCTTCTTTTAGCCAAAGCTCATTCTATCAAATCGAATGTTCGCTTTTTTGGCTTACATGAAATAACTTCTAGACTTCAGAAATTAGAAGACAATCCAAACTTATTCATCACGCCAGAGGTTGCCCAAGAAATTGAACAGATTTCAGCCAAAATTTTATCTGTATGTGAAGAAATGAATACATGGTGTAATATCATTGAACATGCATAGAGTATTTCTAATTTCATTTATCCCTCTTCTGTTGAGCTCTTGTTTCTCGAAAGAAAACAATTTTAACAAAAATAAAAATGGAGCATTCACCTGTTCCATGACGGCTATAAATAAAAGTCAATCCAGTTGTGAAGGAATTCAATTTAAACACACTGTTCCCATTAGCTTCGGAAAGCTAGAATCATCTATAGAAAAACCTGAAAGCCCACTACATGGCTTGGTATTTTTAATAAACAAAACTTCAAGTTGTGGGGAAACTGAGGACTATTTCCCAGTAGCCATAGCAAGCATTAACAGCGAGAATAACTCGGATTACATTATCATAGGTATGCCATGTGATCCTGAATATAACCCTAAAGAAATTACAGACTTTTTCAACTTTCAACTAGCACATTCCAGATCCATGAAATCCATAGAAAAGTGGATAGAACAAGAATACAATCAGGAATGGTTAGTCACCAGGTGGGAAAATGACAAAAAAGCAAAAGACTACATAGATCGGCTAGGAATCAAATTCTAGCTCTCTTTTGGCACAAGGCTTGTTTAGTTAAATCTAAACAAACTGTAATGCGTTACCTATTCATCATATTTTTATGTATGAGCTTTAGCAGCTATACATTTGCTCAGCGAATCCCTCAAGGAGAAAGAACTTCTATATCTTTTGGAACACAAATAGAAATTCCTACAGGAGAATACAATCAAATTCACAACCAACTAAACGTAGGAATAGGAGGTTCGTTTTTGACAAGAACCAAAATACCTTTTCTTCAATCTGGAATAAATTTCACCTATGCTAAAACTGGCAAATATGCAGATGATATATTTCTAGAAACTAACGAATTCATAAGTGGAACTGAAATTTATGAAAGAGCCAACCTTACTGTCAAACACAAGATTTTTCGCACCAATGGAGTCCTACGATTTAAACCGTTTAAAGGCCCTATACAACCGTACTTAGAAGGAATGGCAGGAGTAAAAACTTACACTTCTACGGCTAAAATAGAACAAGGAGAAGGAAGAAATAGCTACGTTGTATCCCGAGACAATATTGAAAGATCTTTTACTGGATCCCTAGGCTGGGCGGCCGGCATAAAGATTCAACTAACTCGTGGCGTGTTTTTAGAAGGGAGATATGAAAAAACAGAAGGAGGCATGGCATCATACATAGATTCCGACAGCTTTCATTTGAATCCACAGGGTAATTATGAATACGACTTGTTGAGCTCTAAAACCAACTCCAACATCATACACTTAGGAATTTCCCTTGATTTTTAAGCTAAGTGTGCTTAGTACACTACCTGCAGATTTTGTTAGACAAATTTTGCGTTACAATAATTGATTAAAAAATTACCTTCCAAGGCTTCATTTTCATTTAATTTAGCCAAAAAAACGCATTTATACTAACATAATGTCTAACCAACACAAAGCGCAAATTGACGCATTCATGAATGCAGTCAAAGCTACCAACGCTCACGAGACTGAGTTTCTCCAAGCGGTACATGAAGTAGCGGAAGCAGTAATTCCTTTTATGGAGGAAAATCCTCAGTATAAAAAAGCCAAGATTCTAGAAAGAATGGTAGAACCAGAGAGAACGCTCATGTTTAGAGTGCCATGGTTGGACGATTCTGGAGAAGTTCAGGTAAACAGAGGGTTTAGAGTAGAATTCAACTCTGCTATTGGACCATATAAAGGTGGTCTTAGATTTCATCCATCTGTAAACTTGAGTATTCTAAAGTTTTTAGGTTTCGAACAGGTTTTCAAAAACTCTCTTACTACTCTACCAATGGGTGGTGGAAAAGGTGGTTCTGATTTTAACCCTAAAGGAAAATCAGACAATGAAGTAATGAAATTCTGTCAAAGTTTTATGTCAGAACTTCAAAGACACATTGGTCCTGATACAGACGTTCCAGCGGGTGATATTGGAGTAGGTGGAAGAGAAATCGGATACATGTTCGGTCAGTATAAGAAATTAAGAAACGAGTTTACTGGAGTTCTTACCGGGAAAGGTAGAAACTGGGGTGGTTCTAGAATAAGACCTGAAGCTACGGGATACGGAACTGTTTATTTCGCTCAGGAAATGCTAAAAACTAAATCAGATTCTTTCAAAGGAAAGACAGTAGCTATTTCAGGGTCTGGAAATGTAGCTCAATATGCAGCTGAAAAATGTCTTCAATTAGGAGCTAAAGTTGTTTCTATGAGTGACTCGAAAGGCTACATCTACGATGCTAATGGAATAGATGAGAATCAGTTAGCATACGTTATGGAATTAAAGAATGTAAAAAGAGGAAGAATTAGCGAGTATGCTAAAGAATTCCCAACTGCATCATTCCATGAAGGGGAAAGACCTTGGGGACTCAAGTGTGATATCGCTCTTCCATGTGCTACTCAAAATGAGTTAAACGGAGAAGAAGCTAAAATCTTAGTTGACAATGGATGTATTTGTATTGCTGAAGGAGCTAACATGCCATCTACACCTGAAGCTATCGAAGTGTTTGCTCAGAACAAGATACTATTCTCACCAGGTAAAGCATCTAATGCTGGTGGTGTAGCCACTTCTGGTTTAGAAATGAGTCAAAATTCATTAAGATTAAGTTGGTCAAGAGAAGAAGTTGATCAAAAACTACAAGGCATTATGGTATCTATCCATGAAGCATGTGTTAAATACGGAAAAGAAGGTGATTACGTAGATTACGTCAAAGGAGCTAATATTGCCGGCTTCGTAAAAGTAGCAGACGCTATGTTAGATCAAGGGGTAGTTTAACTATTCACTAAATATGATAATATAAAAGAGTCCTTTTTGAGGGCTCTTTTTTTATGGGATTAAAAGGGAGCTATCTCCATAGCTTAAGAAGTTATAATCATTATCCAAGGCATGCTTATAAATCTCCTTCCAAGCTTCTCCTACAAACGCTGAGACCAAAAATAGAAGTGTGCTTTTTGGCATATGAAAATTAGTAATAAGCCCCGTTATCACTCTAAATTTAAAACCAGGAACTATCATTAGGCTGGTATATCCATAGATTCTATCCATTCCCTCACTCCCACAGGAAGTGACTAAAAAAGAAAAAGCTTCGTGATAATCTTTGAATGTTTCAGGTTGAGATTTCCACGTCCATTGTTCAACTGTTTGCGGCTTACTCAAGTTCACTTTTTCTGCATGTTTAAGCTGAACTGCCAATATAAATAAGCTCTCCACAGTTCGCACTGCTGTAGTTCCCACAGCTATGAGGTTCTCTAGAACACTTAACCTTTTCAGTTCATCAATATGCACATCGAATAACTCATGATGCATAGTGTGTTCTTCTACAGAACTAGAAATTGGTTTAAAAGTCCCTGCGCCTACATGAAGGTTCACTTTTACTTGTTCCACTCCAGCCTGCGCTAATTCTGAAAAGACCTCCTTAGTAAAATGCAAACTAGCTGTTGGAGCTGCTACACTACCTTCATTTTTTGCAAATACTGTTTGGTATCTTAAGGTGTCAGAATTTTCCGCTTTTCTTTTTATATACGGAGGTAAGGGAATTTTTCCAAATATTTCAAGAACTTCACTGAATGTCCTGTCTCTTATACACATCTGACGCTGCCGACGAATAG
>CAJXOV010000114.1 GCA_913057815.1 uncultured Flavobacteriales bacterium | reverse complement strand
GCTCGGAGATGTGTATAAGAGACAGGTTTCGTATAAGAAAAAATCATCATATGAAGTCGAGGTATGCGTAGCAGTTCCAGCTGGTAATTCTGCATCTGTGATTCTGGCAGATCCTAAATCATCCAACCTTAAAAAATAATATGCATAATTCGAATAGGAGTGGGTGTTTAAAGTATAATCCATTCCTTCATCGGTTGGAGTGTGTTTCCAAGAACTCGAACCATCACCATAGAATAGGATATACTCTCCATTATCCCAGTCAGAATCGCTGTTTCCACTAAAAAAGGATGGGTTTAGTTCTAAATCATCGTATCTAAACTCACTATTGTCAAAAGGCAATTGATCACCAGTGTTTCCATATACATTAACAAAATTAGGGTTTACCGAACTTGGGTCTATTCCATTGTCTTCCAAAAAAGCTTTGTCTATACGATAAACTCCATCCTCCTCGATTCTTATTTTATACCATAATCCCTCAGATAGAACTGAATTTCCGGCTGACTTGGATCTGCTTTTGGTTGTTCTTGAACCACGCGTTGCAATATTCAACTCATATGAAACTAGTTTCTCAACCTGACCGAAGCCATTTTTTCTGAATGGAATTATTTCTGTGTTTAAGTATGCTTGATTTCCTCCATATTTAATCGAGTTTGTGATTTCAAACTCTTGACTTAAGAAGTCATCAAATCCTTGAGATTTAGAGTCTGAATAGACTTCTGTTACAATATTAACCAGTGTAACTTCTGCAGATTTCGGAGACCCTTTAATCATTAAAGATTGGACCGAAAACGGCACTCCGTTCGAATCAATCTCTTCATTTTCGAAAAAAACTTCTAGAATGGGTGTAACCATTTCAGTGTTTTCCGTTATCCAGTTAATTTTAAAAGATTCTGATTCGGATTTTTGTCCCAGTAGAATGGAACTTAATCCTACAATGCAGAGTATAAAAGATGAAAAGCTCTTTATCATATTATAAAATGTTGTTTTGTGCTTGTATTACCAAGCAACAAAGAAAACGATGATTGGCTATTCATATTGTAAGAAAGTGGAAAAATTAACTACAGCCGTTAAATTTTGTATAATTGCTGTTTGAAACAAATGTATACTGTCAGAAGATGAGAATAACACAAGTACTTATAACCCTTGGACTTGCTTTCGTGCTAACCCTAACTGTATCTTCAGAAGCTAAGGCTCAAGATCCGCAGTTTACCCAGTTTTACGCGAACCCTTTGTATTTAAACCCGGCTTTTGCTGGAACGGCTAGATGTCCTAGGCTCGTAATGGCATACCGTAATCAATGGCCTTCTTTAAGTGGAGCTTATGTTACGACTAGTGCCAGTTATGACCAGCATATCCCTACCATTAGTGGAGGTTTAGGACTGATTGTAATGAATGATCAAGCTGGTAGAGGAACTCTTAGGACTACTTCTGTCGCAGGTATTTATTCTTATCAAAAAGCGCTATCACGTACTTTCTCTCTAAAAGCTGGACTTGAAGTGAAATATTTTCAGAAGAGCTTAGATTGGTCTAAATTGACTTTCAACGATATGATCGATGAAAGAAGCGGATTTATTTATGAAACGGCTGAACTTCCTAGAGGAGGCCAGGCGAATAATGTAGATTTCTCTGCTGGTATATTAGGATTTAGTGATAGATTTTATTTCGGTGGAAGTGTTCACCATTTGACTGAGCCTAATGAATCTTTAGTAGTAGGGAATTCTCCTTTGCCTATGAGATTCACTGGTCACGCAGGAGCGGTAATTCCTATCGATAAAAGAAGAAGAAATAGTGATGCTAAATTATCTCCGAATGTGCTTTATCAAAGACAAGGAGAATTCCAACAGATTAATGTAGGTCTCTATGTAAGTAAAGGGCCATTAGTTGGTGGGGTTTGGTATAGATTCGATGACTCATTCATAGCACTTGTTGGAGTACAAACTGATGTAATTAAATTTGGATATAGTTATGACGTAACTATCTCTCAATTGACACCAAGTAGTGGAGGTTCTCATGAGCTTACCATGACTATTCAATTTGACTGTAAGCCAGTACGAACTAAGTTTAGAACAATAAACTGCCCATCGTTCTAGTTTTAAGATATTAAGAAACCTAAGGAAAAGGAAATCATGAAAAATCTGCAAATTTTATATTCTCTGGCCGTATTCGGGTTAGTGTTTTTTCTATACTCATGTGGTAGCAGTGGAAGATCTGGTGCTACAGGGTGGAACTATAATGATTCTGAAAATGGGGGGTTTGAAAAGCCACCATATATAGAACAAGAGACTGGTCCAGGATTAGTGCTAATTGAAGGTGGTACATATACCATGGGTAGAGTTGAGGATGATGTTAACTTTAGTTGGGATGCCCAGCCGAGAAGAGTTACTGTGTCTTCATTTTACATTGACGAAACAGAGGTTACAAACTTATATTGGAGAGAATACCTTTATTGGTTAAAAAGAATTTATGGAGACTCTTACCCTGAGATTCATAGAAATGCTCTTCCTGATACTTTAGTGTGGAGAGAGAAAATGGAATATAATGAGCCATTTATAGAACTATATCTTCGTCACCCAGCTTACGATGATTATCCAGTAGTAGGAGTGAATTGGCTGCAGGCAAATGATTTTTGTGCTTGGAGAACAGACAGAGTAAATGAGTTAATTCTTGTTAGAGAAGGTCTCCTGGTTCATAACCCAAGTGCTCAAGTTGATGAAGAACACTTTACTACTGATTCCTATTTTGGTGGTCAATATGAAGGTGAAAAAGCAAATGATGGTCTTACTGATTTAAATCCTTTAAGTAGTGGGTATAGAAACGTAAGAATGGAAGACGGAATCTTATTACCAAGATACCGTTTACCTACTGAAGCTGAATGGGAGTATGCGGCATTAGGTCTTATCGGAAACTCTTATCAAGAGCTAATTACTAACAGAAAGACTTACCCATGGAATGGTCATTACGTAAGAAATGATAATAGCGGAGATAACTATTATGGAACCATTAATGCCAACTTCGTGAGAGGTAGAGGTGATATGATGGGAGTAGCAGGAGCACTTAATGATAATGCAGATATTACAGCTCCAGTTTATTCTTATCCACCTAATGACTATGGTTTATATAATATGGCTGGAAATGTTAGTGAGTGGGTAATGGATGTTTACAGACCATTGTCTCCAGATGACAAGAGTGAATTTAGAGCTTTTAGAGGAAATAATTTCCAGACTAAAGTTCTAGATAGTGAAGGGTATTTGGCCCCAAAGTATGATTATGTAGTTTATGATATTGACGGAATTCAAGCTTATTTAGAAACGTATAAAAAATTGGCTCAATCTAGATTGAGAGATACTGATTTAAACCTTCTTGATAATGTGAATAGCTTCTTGACAGGTGCGCAAGAAGACGTGAACAATAACAATCAGGAAGAAGCTATGTATAAGGTTCAGGAAGGAATAGATGCTATTAAAGATTCTGAATCAACATTTGCTCCTGACTTACTAGATGGTGTTTCAGAATATGTATTAGCTCAGCCAGGTGAATTGAGAAAAAGAGATGTTACTACTGCTGAAAATATCGATAGAAGAAATTATAGAAAATCAGATAATATCAATTATTTAGATGGTGATTTCGAATCAAGTATCAGGTATACGGATCCTTCATATGAAGAAAAAGATGCTAGAATGTATGACTGGGGTGTTACTACTCTAGTTAATGATAAAGCTAGAGTTTATAAGGGTGGTTCGTGGAGAGATAGAGCTTTCTGGACTATACCAGGTTCAAGAAGATTCTTAGATGAAAGACAAAGAACTGCTACTATTGGTTTCAGATGTGCTATGCACAGAGTAGGAAGCCCAGTAGGAATAGCTTCTGAATAAGTATAAAACAATGAATTTTTTATAAAAACCGCCTTGGCTTAGCCAAGGCGGTTTTTTTATGTCTTTACTTTATTGAAAAATTATTAATGAACATCAGAGAACGTTTACTTGAGCAGTTTTTAAAAGTAGGTTTAGTATGCACTGATACTAGAGAAATAAAGAAAGGCGCCATTTTCTTTGGGCTTAAAGGTGAAAACTTTGACGGGAGTTTATATGCTGATAAAGCTTTGGATCAAGGATGTTCTCTAGCTGTAGTCCAGAGTGATGAAGTAATAAAAAGAGATGATATTATTGTAGTAGAAGATTCATTAATAGCACTGCAGAATTTGGCTTTGGATTATAGGAAGACTCTTGTTATCCCTATTGTTGGCATAACTGGAACGAATGGAAAAACCACCACCAAAGAATTACTTCACTCTGTACTTTCTTCAGATCTTAATTGCTATGCTACAGAAGGGAATTATAACAATCATATTGGAGTACCGCTTTCCATATTAAAGATTAATACAGAGCATGAAATAGCAGTTATTGAAATGGGTGCCAGTAAGATTGGAGATATTTCAGAATTATGTGAAATCTGTCTTCCTACCTGTGGATTGATCACTAATGTTGGGCAAGCCCATTTGGAAGGATTTGGGAGTTTTGAAAATATAAAGAAAACCAAAAAAGAGCTGTATGATTTTCTTGGCAGTAGAGGTTCTATAGTTTTTATGAATTCTGATAACTCTTCTTTAAAAGAGATGGGAGAAAATTTAAACAACATTTCTCATTACAGTATTTCTGGAAAAAGTCCATTACATGCAGAAGTGACTAACCATGATATAACTCTTAAGTTTAAGTGGACAATGGAGGGTTATTCCTCTCCTGAAATTAAAACCAACTTAACAGGAAAGTATAATTTGGAAAACGCATTGGCTGCTATAGCGGTTGGGACTCATTTTGGCATACCTGAAAATAGAATTAATTCAAGCATAGAAGGTTATACTCCTAGAAATAACCGGAGTCAAATTAAGAGGACGGATAAAAATACGTTGATCTTAGATGCATATAATGCTAATATTACAAGCACTAAAGAATCCTTGCTAAATCTGTCAGGAATGAGTTTTTCTAAAGACTCTAAGTTTTTCATTCTGGGAGACATGTTAGAACTAGGAGATCTATCAATTGGTGCACATAAAGAAATGATAGCGTTCACAAAAGAACTAGGATTGAATGGGGTCTTTGTCGGTAAGGAGTATTCTGAGGCTAAAGGGGGCAGTGCCGTAAGGTGTTATATCAATACTCAGGAATTATTGAATGATAACGATACGCTAAATCTTATAGATAAGGTAATTCTAATTAAAGGATCGAGAGGTATAAAATTGGAGGTGCTAGAAGATAAACTCTAACTATCTTTGCGCCCTAATAAAAGAATAAAAAATGAGCTTAGTACAAGAATTGAAGTGGAGAGGTCTATTACATGATTTTACACCTGGAATTGAAGAACAACTGGAAAAGGAGATGACTAGTGGTTATGTTGGTTTTGATCCTACAGCAGATTCTCTACATATTGGAAATCTTGTTCCGATTATTTTATTAGTTCATTTACAAAAGGCTGGGCATAAACCTTTCGCGCTTATAGGCGGTGCTACGGGGTTAGTCGGAGATCCTTCTGGGAAATCAGCAGAACGTCAATTGTTAGATACATCTATCATTGATCATAACTTGAATTGTCAGAAAGCACAACTAGAGAAATTTCTAGATTTCGACTGTGGAGAGAATAGCGCAGAAATGGTCAATAATTATGACTGGTTTAAAGGGATTAATTTTTTAGACTTTATAAGAGATGTAGGAAAACATATTTCGGTTAATTACATGATGGCTAAAGAATCTGTGAAGTTGAGAATTGAAAAGGGGATATCTTTTACTGAATTCAGTTACCAGTTGATTCAAGGATATGACTTTTGTTGGTTAAACGCTAACAGAGATGTTAAACTTCAAATGGGTGGATCGGATCAATGGGGAAATATCACCACTGGTACTGAAATGGTCAGAAGGATAAATAGAGGAGAATCTTTTGCTTTGACGGCCCCTCTAGTGAAAAAAGCTGATGGAACTAAGTTTGGTAAGTCAGAAGGAGGAAATGTATGGTTAGATCCTAAGAAAACTTCTCCATATATGTTTTACCAGTTTTGGTTAAACACTTCTGATGAAGATGCTAAAAGTTATATTAAGATTTTTACTTTTAAAGATGAGACTGAGATTAATTCTATCATAGCCGAACATGAAGAAAACCCTGGAGCTAGAGCGTTGCAAAAAGCATTGGCTACAGAAATTACGACTTATGTACATGGCCAAATTGAGCTTGATAAAGCGATAAAAGCTTCTGGAATACTCTTTGGGAAATCAACTAGTGAAGATTTAGCTGAACTAGATGAACTTACTTTTAATGACTTGTTTTCAGGCTGTGCTACAGCTGAAGTTTCTTCTGCTGATTTTGATGGGATGGGAATTATATCAGCATTGGCTGAAAAAACAGGATTCTTAAAGTCGAATGGTGAAGCTAGAAGAGCATTAAAGGAAAATGCAGTTAGCGTTAATAAGTCAAAAGTAGGAGAGGATTATAAGCTGGGAAAGAAGGATTTATTGAATGGGAAGTATGCGCTTTTGCAACGCGGTAAAAAAACCTACTTTATTATTAAAGTAATTTCTTAGAGATCCTGTACAAGAAGATTACATCCTCTAACATCTGAATGATCAAACCTTCCTAATATTTCGAAGGTTCCGCTTTCATGAGTTTTGCCTAAATCATCAGTGGCTATAAATGCACATGAGTCAATATTAGCCAAGTCTATAACGTTAATTCCACCATTTTGATTATGACGAGCAGGGGTTAGTGGGTCATCAACTTCCCGAGTGAAAATTCTCATCCATGGAGGTGTTGAGAATACTTCACCTTTCGAATATCCTTGAGACAATAGTTCGGTCATTCCATATTCAGAATGTACTTCTGACACTCCTAAATGCGACTTTAAGTGAGTATGTAATTCTGAACGCGTAAGTTCTCTACCGCGTCCTTTCATTCCTCCAGTTTCTATAACGGTTACATGACTCCAGTTTAAAGGAGCATGATTTTCAATAACTTCTAGAAGACCAAACGTTACTCCAAAAAGCACAACTTTCTTCTTAGACTTTCTTAAGACTTCTATGATGGAAACTAGTTCTTGGTAATTGTTATTGAAGAATCCACTATTAGTACTGTCTCTTATACACATCTGACGCTG
>CAJXOV010000113.1 GCA_913057815.1 uncultured Flavobacteriales bacterium | reverse complement strand
CTTCTAGCCTGAGCGTAATCTACGCCATTAATAACTTGCTCCTCATATCTAATTTGAGCATATTTAAAAGCTTCTTCTTGAGCCTTCAATGAATAGTCAGCAGCTTGATATGCCTTATAAGCAGCATTAGCATCAGCAAAAGCCGACTCAACAGTTTGTTGCAGTTTGTTTTTTGTATCTAAAACAGATAATCTAGCATTTTCTCTACCGATTTTGGCCAGTTGAACATTGGCATGATTGCTCAATCCATTGAAAATTGGAATATTCAAGCTAAAAAACAAACTTCGATTGACATTACTCTCTAATTGATTGAAGAAAGGTACAGTTTCAAAATCACTAAATGTAGAAGTCTCATTAAGAGATAAAACAGGCACATCAGTTCCTGCAATAGTCCCGATAGGAATATTTCCTAAATTAATTTCATCTCCTACTCCTCGAATATTAGCCCCTGAAAAACCAGTTCCGTAATTATAACTTGCTGCCAATCTCGGGTATCTGTTTCCGCTGGCAATTTTATAATCCAACTCAGAAGTAACTAACCCCACTTCTGCACTCTTAACTTCTGGAAAAGAAGATAAGGCATGTGAAACCACAAGATCCTTTGAAGGAAGAAGAAAGGTTGGATCATTTAAAAGCGGTTTTTCAATTTCAAACGTGACTCTGTCACCATCAGAAAGCTGAATTAGCTGCATTAAGTTGAGCTTGGAAATAGCTATTGCATTTTCTGAACTAATAACTCGAGACTCATCCATAGCCAATTGTGCCTCGGCTTGAAATAGATTGGACTCTGGAACTTGACCTGCATCTACTAATAATCTGACTCTTTCCAATTGCTCCTGCGAAGCGGACATATTGGCTTTATTTGCAGCATCTATTTCTTCATTAAACAGAATAGCTAGATAAGAGTTAGCTACAGCAAGTGCTATAGAATTCCTACTGGACTCTAATCCAAGCCTACTTATCTCTACATTTAGTTCAGCTTGTTTGGCTTGATTCTGTAATACAAAACCGTTAAATAAAGTAACTCCTGTATTGACACCAAAACTGTTTGACTGTATTCTATTCGTGGCAAATTGGTTTGTAAAAGGATCAATAGTTTGTCCCCAATTATATCCATGACTTGCACTTGCATTCACCGATGGTAAAAGACTTGCTTTTCGTTGAATATGATTTAATTCACTCTGCTGGACTCCCAAAGCAGCTTGACTAAGAGAAATATTATTCTCAAGAGCCACTTCAAGACATCTAGTTAAAGAATAACTTTCCTGACCTATTAGATCAGCTGATGTAATAAAGAAAATTAGAATTAGTAAATTCTTGATCATGGCCTTGTTTTTTTAAAGGAACAAGGCAAACTTACTCAAATATGAAATGAGAAATAAGAGTGTCTGGAAAACAATTGTTAAATACCCGTAACAAGTATCTCGACTCTTCTGTTGGCTTCATTTTGCCAATCTGTTTTTGGATCAGGGAACAGCATATTGGTATTTCCTCTTCCTTGGATTTGAAGTCTTTCTTCTTCTACTCCAATTTCGATTAAATAATCCATCACAGCACCGGCTCTTTCTTCAGATGCCTTTTGATAAAATTTACTGCTTTTTCTATTATCAGGTCCATTAACATGTCCTACAATAGCCACTTTAATAGTAGGATTTAGATCCAAGAATTCTTTAATCTCTGCTAAAGTTGGTTTAGACTTATGATAAATAGATGTTTGGTCTCCTAAAAAAGTAATATCGCGCACATCAGTAGATAGTCCTACCGCAAGTGGTTTAAGTTTTACTTCCTGAAGATGAATTTGATCTTCAGAAGGCCAGAATTTTTCGTTATAATACATAAAGCCTTTCTCCAAGCATGAAACTGTGTAAAGCCTATAGTTATTAATTTCAAAAGTAGTATCAACGACTTGATCCATAACCACTAGCTTCCTAGAATTCAAACCATTTATCCTAATATCAGCAGGAACTAATTCCCCTGTCTTATCATGAGACACTTGAATATTCATGTATTGCGTTCCACTAAAATTCTCATCTTTACTAATCTTTTTTTCCTGAACAAATTGTCCGAAAGAAAAGCTAGGCAGAATCAAGGAAGCCATTACTATTATAAGGTATAAATTTTTCATTACTCTACTGTTTACTCACATTAGAATTAAAAGGTTCGCAGATCGTCAATTTATTAAGTAAGATAGAACATTTATTCTCAATCTAACCTTTCTATAAAATACAATCTAAAATATTATCTCTTTCGAAAAAAGACCACTAGGAATATTCCGAATAAAATGTAAGGTATTACTAATAAATACTTTATTCCATTATTCAACCCTAAACCAACGGCATCTCCGGACTGATTAGATGCATCTTCAGCCACCTGTTTACACATGGCGCACTGAGCATCTAAAGAAGTACTAAAAAGACATACTAGAGCAACAATAACCAATAATGAGACCACTTTTTTCATATCACACAAAATTACATATTAAAAGAGTAATAAGGAGAGATCATAAAGTATACTATTACGCCTGTCAAAGTAACATAGAGCCAAATAGGATAGGCAAACTTTACTATTTTTCTATGTTGCTCAATTTGACCGTTTAAACCTCTCAAATAGCTAATTAGAACAAGCGGCACCACTAAACCGCTGAGGACAATATGAGAGAGTAAAATGCCAAGATAAAGAGGTCTATATGGTGATTCTTTAGGGAAAATTGTATCATCAAAACTAAAATGATAAGACACATAGCTCAATAAAAAGAGAACTCCCAATCCTAAACAAGCAGTCATTAGTCGACTGTGTAATTTGATATTTTTAGCACGTGCTGCAAACAATGATATTAGCAACAGAACAAAAGTACTTCCGTTAATTAAAGCATTAAATTTTGGTGAGTTTTGGAGGAAGCTCTTTAATTCCGGATTCATTCCTTCCGGTTTGGGCAGCACATACAATAGAGCAACTACAAGGGGAACAACTATCCCGATTAGAATAATTATCTTTTTCGTACCTGAATTATTTTCGCTCATTTTCTGTAAGTATTATCAAGTCTTCTAATAGTAGTTTTAACTCTACTTCATCAATTGCATCATAAGAACCTCTAACGTGCCTATTCTGATCTACTAAAATTACTTGAGAACTATGAATTATACCGTCCTGATGAGCAGCATCTCTGTCTACCGCTAAAAAGAATCCTTCTTTACTAAGTCTATCTACATATTCTATATCAGCAGTGGCAAATTTCCAGCTATCAAGATTTGCCTTTTTCTCTTCTGCATAGGCTTTGAGTACATAAGGAGAGTCTACGTCAGGATCTATTGTTACTGAAAGGAAGTTCACTTCCTTACTAACTCCTTTTTCTGCCAATTGAGATTGAAGTTTTACTAATCCCTCAGTCATTATTGGACATATAGTTGAGCAAGTAGTAAAGAAAAAATCAACTACCATCACCTTCCCTTCAAACGCAGAGTACCCTAAATCCAATGAGTCTTGATCAAGTAGAGAGAATTTGGGGATTTGATAGAAACTGGTATCCTGACCTATTTTAGTTATTGGTCCAAAAAAAGGAAGAGATTCACCCGATATTCTAAAACCATTCTGTTCATGTTGTTTAGACGAACTAGAGTTATTTGATTCATCTTCACTCTCAGAAGCGCATCCAAAAATACTGAGTACACTAGTTATTAGAATTAGCTTTCTTAGCTTCATACTTTTCAATATCTATTTCTTTTCTAAGCAAAGCTATATCTTCGATAGCATCATTTATCTGTCTTTCCGCATTTAGATTATAACGCCCTCTTATTTGAGATCTAGAATCAATTAATAGAGCTAAAGCACTATTATCAACATTCACTATTCCTAATCCTTCGGTTAAAAAATGCTTCATCTGATCTTCAGACGAACCGCTTAGGAAAAAGAAATTATCAGATTCATCTGCGTTCTTATAAAGATTAGCCATATAAGATTTTAAAACTTGATCATCCTGAACTACACCATCTGAGTTAAGACCGACTATTTTAATATTATCCTCGTCTGTATACTTAAAGTTAGCCGTTAAAAGTCTCTTAGTAATAACAGAAACGTATTTGGATTCTAAAGAATATGGTGCCAGGAGATAAACGTTATCCTTCAAAGATTCATTCGAGACTACCTCACCATTGTGGTTGATAAATTCAAAATCAGGCAGGATATAGGACTTACCTAGTTCATTATTGGTAGAATCTAGTAAAATTTCAGATGGATGATAATAAGGAAGAGTACTAAATTTATGATCTAGTGCTAATCCAAAAAATAGTAGAAACCCCAAAGGAAAAAGGAGAATCATAAAAATCAATACTGCCTTTTTCGCGAATTGGCTCATTCTAACTACCTAAAAAATTAGAGAGTAATACAGCCATATCAGTACCTTCTTTAGCTGCTATGAACAACAGATACAATGCGAATAATATGTACGGTGCTAGTATAGTATACTTAAGGTTCTTTCTTTCATCTCCTAAATGCATAAATGACAAAACAATATATGCCGCTTTAAATAAGGTTAGAATAATAAAAGACCATTTTATGACAGTCCAATAATCACTATCTTGTTTAAATGCAATTCCTAAAATTACCTCAAGAGCGGTGATAGCAGTTAACAAACCTGCTACAAACCAAATCTTTTTTCTCTTAGACACTCCTGCTTCTTCACTGTGATGCGCATTTAACGCATAGCTGTCATTTACAATTAAATCGTCTCTTTCCATTTTATTCTAAATTAAACTAAGTAAAAGAATGTAAATACAAATACCCACACTAGATCAATAAAGTGCCAATACAAACCAGTCTTTTCAACCATTTCATAATGGCCTCTCTTCTCCATCACTCCTTTGATAACCATAAGAAGCACGATGATGTTGATTAGAACTCCAGAAAAAACATGGAATCCATGAAATCCAGTAACAAAGAAGAAAAAGTTAGCATATTGCTGAGGTCCATATTCGTTTGAACTAAGATTAGCTCCGCTTGTTTCAGCAAAATTTTCGTTCTTGGCAGCTATTAATTTCTCAATGGTTGGCCCGTCATTAACAGTTACAATGGTAGTTTGAAACTTGTTTAAATAAAGAACTTCAGGTGGATGGATTTCATGTTCATCTTTATGAGCGTGATCTTCATCATGTCCATCACCTCCCATACCACTCACTTCAGAAGTAGATGTATGAGCGTGTCCGTCATGACTATCATGATCATGTCCATCATGATCGTGATCTTCATGAGCATGAGCGTGATCACTTCCGTAATAAACTTTTTCTCCTACTGCTACGGTGTAGCTAATAGTTTCACCAGATTGATCTGTTCCATTAACAGAAATCTCATTGGCAGAAATATAATAACCTCCCGAACCATGGATAAAGTGATACCATTCCCAAGCCTGAGAACCTAGGAAGAAAAACCCTCCTACAACGGTCCAAACTAACCATTTGGTGACATTTTTTTTATCGTTTCTATGTCCTGCTTCAACGGCTAATACCATAGTTACAGAACTGACGATCAAAAGAAATGTCATCAAGGCAACATAAATCAGAGGAAAACCTGTTCCCAAAACTGGTAGTGCTTCGAAGACTTTTTCACCAACTGGCCAAAAACCTTCTAAATCACCAAACACACCTGTTCTAAAAAAACCTAACGAGATTAAAAGACCACTAAATGTTAATGCATCCGACACAAGGAAGAACCACATCATCATTTTACCATAAGTAACGCTATAAGGAGATCGTCCTCCGCCCCATAATTCGTCTTTATCAATTTGTTGTGAAGCTTCGCCTGCCATCAGTCGTAGAAATTTCTTGCAATTTTAGTAAAAAATGAACAAAAAAGCATACAAATACAGCCATAATATTCCCATAAAGTGCCAGTATATGCCTTGAGTTCTTAAGCTTATTACGTTATTATTAGAAAAAGTTCCATTAGAACTCCTTATAATGTTGACTATCAGATAAATTAATCCTAAGACTAAATGAAGGGCATGAACAGCTATAAATAAGAAAAGAAGACTGGTTGAATTGTCTTTTTGCTTTTGCATTACTTTAGTTACAGGCTCAAGTCTATCTTTATCTGTCCCTTTATAAAATTGACCATTTTCAAAAATCAGAGGGAGAGAATTATAAGTAACCATATAATCTGTTCCGTATTCACCTGAAATATCACCTATTTCATTATGAGAAATAAACAGTCCTTTTTCATTTAATTGTTGCCAGCCATTCCACTGACTTATCGTAAAACCTATACCACTCAAGAGTGTTAGGGTTAATAATACTGTAGTTGCTTTTTTCTTTCCCTGCTTAGCTGCATAACCTGCTCCTATTAAGAACAAACTAGACAAGACAATAATAACATTACTTATCAATAAACCAGAAACAGGCTCAGGATGAACCCAAAATGCTTGAGGAGCCATCACTATGAACGCAGAAGTAAACCCGCCAAACATCATTACTATAGCGAAAAGGATAAGATACATAAGCATCTTCTTAGTCCTTTCCTTTACTTCAAGAGTATGCCCATCGAACACATCTACTTTCTTTTTATTCTGATTCGTATCTGTTGAAAGTGGTGCTTCTGACATTTTAAAATTAAATTTTATCTAAAACGAAAATAATTTGAACTAAGGGTAGATAGAAAAACGAACCGAACATAAGTTGTTTGGCATGTTTATCTTCTCTAGTAAATGCAAACCTAAGGGCTATTAAGAAAAACAATATCCCAAATATTAAAGTAGAAATTCCAGCTATATTTCCGATCATTGGACCATCATGTCCAAAAAACCACGGAAGAACACTTACGGGAATCAAAAGTAATGCTGACATTGCTATATAACCTGCTGTGAAAGCATCTTTACCTCTATTAAATGGAAGCATTTTGAATCCTCCATTATCATAATCCTTCTTTGCCACCCATGCAATAGCCCAAAAGTGAGGAAACTGCCACATAAATTGCAACGCGAATAAAAGCCCTGGCTCTAAGCCGAAAGATCCACTAGCAGCTACGTAACCTAACATAGGTGGAATAGCTCCTGGAAATGCTCCTACGGTTACTCCTACGCTATTAACTCTTTTTAAAGGTGTATATAAAAAAACGTAACTGTACAACGCCAAAACACCCAACACTCCACAC
>CAJXOV010000112.1 GCA_913057815.1 uncultured Flavobacteriales bacterium | reverse complement strand
GGAAGCATCGAAGAGGCTAATATGTTAGACATGCCCTTCATGAATAGCAAAGGAGTTATGATTCGATAGCTGTTTTCTCAAGTGTTTATTATATTTCGGGTTCATTATTAGCTATTTACTACCATGCTCAATCACTTAGAATTAGAAAAAATATTATTTCTAGATATAGAAACTGTTCCACAAAACAAAGATTTTGGTGACCTAGACCAGGATTACAAAGATTTATGGGAACATAAAAGCAAGTATTTCAGGGAGCAAAATGAAATTGATTTAGAGGAAAGCTATGAAAGAGCAGGAATCTATGCTGAATTCGGCAAAATCATCTGTATTTCTGTTGGGTTGTTTTCTTTTATAGATAGGGTTAGACAGTTTAGGGTAAAATCATTTTCAGGGCATGAAGAGAAGGAAGTTTTAGAAGGTTTTGCAGAATTGCTCAATACCCATTACAATCGACCTGATCAGAATTTGTGCGCTCATAATGGAAAAGAATTTGACTTTCCATACATAGCTAGGAGAATGCTAATAAATGGGATTAAGCTTCCATATCATTTAGATTTAGCAGGAAAAAAACCATGGGAAGTGCAGCACTTGGATACTATGGCGCTGTGGAAGTTTGGTGATTATAAGCACTTCACTTCTATAAAGTTAATGACTAAAATTTTCGGGATTCCTACTCCTAAAGATGATATAGACGGAAGCGATGTGGCTAGGGTTTATTATGAAGATAAAGACCTACCTAGAATAGTGAAGTATTGTATTAAAGATGTGGTAGCTGTAGCCCAAATTGTCCTAAAATTCAAAGGAGAGATTCTCATGAATGATGATGAGGTTTTGGAAGTATAGATTCTAATTGACAATGATCAATTGAGAATTGACAACTCTTGATTCTAATCATTCAAGAGTTGAAGGGAGGAATCTGCAATTCTGTTTTAGACTCATACGGGGTTTAAGGCCATCCATAAAGGACCTTGAGCGTACAAACAAAAAGAGTCTTATGTCTAACGTCTTAAGTCTAAAAAAGTCAACTCAACACGATAAACAGTATCTGAGCAATCACGATTTTCATAATTAGCGCTATCGGAAATATCTGAGAAAATCCAAACATAGGAATTCTGTTTCCTGTCCTTTCCATGGCAAAATCTAAAATAGCTGGTTGGTTAGCTACCATTCCCGTGAGCAGACTGAAAGGCATTTTCATGATTTTATAACCGACTAATAATATGGCCAAAGCCGTAAACAAACTAACTCCTGTTCCTGCTAAAAACACCCAAATCTTGTCCATTCCCATACTCTCAATAAATGCTGAACCAGATCCAATACCTATAGACGCCAGTAGTAAAATCAGTCCCATTTGTTGTAGAGTTACAGTAGATCCATAACTCATAGTCCACACTACCTTTCCTGTTCTGCGCAGAGCACCCAATACAAGTCCAGCTATAAGTGGACCTCCTGCATAACCAAGTTTAAATTCTCCATAAGAACCCAACGGTATACTGATGCTTCCTATCAATAAACCCAGCCCTATTCCTAACCCGAAAGAGAATAAGTTTACTTTACTAGACTGCTGGTACGAATCTCCGAAGAGTGTACTCAATGATACTAAATCTTCTCTTCTAGCTATAAATCTAATCCTATCTCCTAGTTCTAAAACAGTCTCTCCGGTAGCTACCATTTCTATATCTCCTCTTCTTATTCTAGTGATAATAGCATCAAATTTTTCATCAAGATTCAGGGAAGCTATAGTTACTCCAGTTACTTCAGGATTCGAAACAAAAATCCTTCTAGAGTCATACTTAGATTTATCATGCAATGTAGGAGACTGTGTAAGTTCACCTAAAATTGTTGTTAGTCGCTCTAGTTCTTTTTTCTCACCCACAGCTATCAGTCCGTCACCCTTATGAAGTGTTGTGCTCCATGTAACTAGGCTCATATTCTCTCGCTGAAATACTCTTCCGAACGACACATTAAGCTGAAACTTATGTTTAAGATCTCGAACATTTAACCCGTCTATTTCACTATTCGTAATTCGAATAGTAGCAGAGGTAAGCTTATCTGCCAAAGGGAATTTGTCTTTTAAAGATTCTAACTCTTTTTGATAATCTACTTTAAGGAGTTTTTCCATGATGATGATGGCAAAAATCCCACCCAAAACACCCATTGGATAACTAAAAGTATACCCAATCACAGCTTCTTTTTCTAAACCTTCAGCATTCGATAGCCCCGACTGATTTATAAATTCTATGACACCCGCTAAGGCAGCAGTATTGGTAGTACTTCCTGAATAAACCCCAGTAATGGTAGCAGCAGAAAAGTCAAACAACCACCAAAAGAATGCAGCCGTAAGTCCAGTAAGAACAAGCATAGACATGGCAAACAGAAAATCCCGCGCCCCATTTTCTTTGTACGCTTTGAAGAATACAGGTCCTGAGCTTAAACCTACAGAATAAACAAAAATGGAAAGGCCAAGTTGAAAAACGATAGGTGGGATGCTAAACCTAGGATCTAGCGCACCGAAAGCTAACCCTGTAAATAATACAGCAGCTACTCCTAAACCATTTCCCTTGATTTTAAAATTACCGATGAGGTAACCTAATGAAACTACTATAAAGAGTAGTAATAGTGGATAGTCCACTAAGTAGTCATTCATAATTGATATAAATTTCTAGGCAAAGTTCGTGAACTATTCCAACGCGTGATGTAAGAAACCTCTTTATTATAGATTCCTTAATTTCCTCATAACATTAAGACCCTTTAAGCAAGTTTATACTTACTGTAGCTAGCTCATTATTAGGAAATTTACTCTGGTGTTTAGGCACCGGAATTAACCCTGCTTCTTCGGCTGCTTTTAAATACACTGGAATTTCCACTATATATTGATCTGAAAATCCATGAGTGGCATCATAGGCCGTGGCCGCTGTAGTTCCTAAGTTTTCTGAAGTAAGATCAGGACTTATTGAGTGCAACTCTATGACTAGAAGCCCGAATTTTTTCACATATGGAGTCCACTTTTCGAAATGTTCTTTTAGGTTTTGTTCCACAGAATTATTATCGATTCTCACTCCTCTATGCGCAAAAGACCCTACAGATTCGGAAACTCTTCCCGCATCTACTTTTTCTACATCAGTCCAAACTCTGTTGTGATCTAAGAATGAACGAACATTCAAGAGGTCACCTAAATCAATTCCATAATCTTCTTTTAAATCTTCCGCCAAAAGTTCAGGCCTACCAATATCTCCCCAAATAACCTTAGCCCAAATATCTGCCTGTATTAAATTTCCTCTGGTGACATTAAGGGCTGCTTTGTTAAAGTCAGCTCCTACTAGGAATAAAGGATACTCATCCAGTAATTCTCCTCGTTTAGTTTGTGTAGCTATGATATCAAAAATATGTTCTAACAATGCACCGTTTCCACAACCCATGTCTAAAATCCCTTTAGGTTGTTCATGGATAGGCTTGTTGAATAAATCTAGGACTACCTCATCTATTTTTTTGAAGTAAGTAGAGTGAGCTCCACCGCTTCCCCACACATTCATTTCTCGGTCTACATGAAGCTCATCAGAACCTTTAGAGATATCCCGGAGTGCGTTAGCATTTCCGAAAATCAGCTGATCCACTGCTCTAAAGTTCGGCATATAAGAAACGGTTACCCCATAGGCGCTTGCTCGCTTTGCAAAGAACAATCCTACTTCTGAAAATCTATATGTTTCCTTTTTTCTAGTAAACCAACCAAGGTCAGCTAGAAAATCTAAAAGCAATTTAAACCTTGTGTGATCTTTGTGAAACTCCTCAGGTCTAAACGAAGCTATCGAGAAATATTTATGAAACATTCCACTCATTCCCATTGAAACTATCACAGGACCTACCATAACTCCTTCGATGTGTTTTAATACTTGTTTCTGTATTTTTAATTCTGATTCTTTAGAAGACAGAGTTAGACCATAGTTGTTTCTGAATTTATCGAACATGGTTTCTAGAATAGCCCATCCATCATCTCTAAATTTAATATCTTTAAAAAAAGCTGGAGTTTTTACTAACTCATAAGCATCTTGGTAAAGATGAAATAGAGAGAAGGCAAATTTTGAATCTTTGTTGGTGCTAAATTCTACTTTGTTTTTTTTGTTGTCTATTTTTTGAGACAACCACCCTTGGGCACAGAATATTCGCAGTGCTACATTCATGTAACCTTCGTTGGCATTAAATGCTTGAGAAATATCTGCTAAACTGAATTTTTTGTGTTCTAAAATGTAATCAGTAACTCCTTTTTTATGCAATACAAAAGCGGGAGAAACAGTGACCACTCCATCCAAGTGTTTGAAAATATGGCCTCTTAGTAGCACTTTATCATCTCTCGTTAGCGCTGGTTTTTGCAGTAATTCTATAGTTTCCATGGGTGTTTATTCGTGTGGTTTAATGTACGAATTATAACACGATAGGTTATGGTTGGTTTTTTACGTTCATTTTACCCAGTAATCGTAAATCACAGGCACTGAGGCTAAATCAGGTTTTAGTTGAGAGCGCACGTCTAAATGGGAGCTGTGCACACTGTATAGATGAAGATCTTTTAGGTCATTAAAAGACATTTGTAACACTAAGTTATAATTAGTCTTAGCTCTATTGTCCTCAGTTTCCGCTTTTTCCGAGACCGTAAGTCCTTTAGTAACCTTAATATCACTAAGTGATTTTAAAATTTCGATTATCTTTTCTTTCCTGTTTTGAGTAACTTCATCTTTCAGCGAAAGAATAACGGTGTGGACTAACTCTCCTTCAGAATAACCGGTAGAATTAGTTTCTTCGTAATGGTAAGAACAGCTTGAAAAGAGAGTCAAAATTAAAAAGGTAGATAGTACTTTCATTTTATCGATTTTTGTTGATCTAAGATAATGACTTTAAAAAATTCAATATATCTAATTATACTAATCATCTTATCAGGATGTGAAACCCCTATTCCTGAGGATGTAGTTTCTATAAAGGGATTGAATATTTGGGTAGATGAACACGAAGTAACTGCTTTTGAATTTGAGAGGTTTAAGCATCAGTTTGATATAAGAATAGCTTCAGACTCCACCACTGGATGGTGGTATTCCCTAGACTCTTTACGGTGGGAAAAATCTTCAATGGCTACGCACTTAAAACCTAATTCTATGGTAGGTTCGGATAGCTTATCTCCAGCTGTACAGGTGAGTTGGGATGATGCGTGCTCTTATTGCAACGCTTTAAACGGAAGGCTTCCTACTGTAGATGAATGGGAAAAAATGACGCAGGGTGAATACATACCCGGGAATATTTGGGAGGGTTTTTTCCCATTTAAAGATGAAGGAAAAGATGGGTTTAGCGCTGTTAGTTCTCCAGTTAAGTCATTTTCACCGAATTCAAACGGACTCTATGATGTACATGGAAATGTGTGGGAGTGGACCAGTTCTAAAGATGCGGAAGGAAATTTTTTCGTGAAGAGTGGTAGCTTTTTAAGTGATTATAACTCTGGAGGTTTTTTACCAGATTATGAATTGGCCCTGTCACATGATTCTTTAAGAGTAGATTTAGGCTTTAGATGTGTTTATAATAAAGAAAAACACTAAAAAAGATAACGCCCCGCTTCGTCCAAACCGAAGAAGAGCGCTAACTCAAAATTAATGAAACGTACTTATGTTTTTTAGAATGCGGCTAGAGTAACTCCTACTGTAAAAGGATAAGCCTCTGGACCCTGGTCTTCTTCAAAAAGGCTGGTGACGTTTGCATTAGCAAAGATGTTGAAGTCACCATATCCAAACCTAGTGGTTAGTGCTAAAGACCATGGATTCACGTTAAAATCACCCTTGGTTTTATTTTTAACCTTATCTCCGTTTAATTCATACTGCTGCTTAAGAAGTTGCCTATAATTCCATCCAGCTATAAACCCAGCTGCTATATGAAAGTTTTTACTTTTTGTTTTGCTCGTGTTGACTTCCAAGATTAAAGGAATAGTTAAATACCCTGTTTTAAGTTTGTTTTTACTGAACTTAATAGGGTCGGCATTCATAGCTATTAAGCTATCTCCATTCATGTTTATAATGCTTAATGTATCATTAAAAACATAATCTTGCCATGTAAAACCGAGTCCAGTATTAATTCCTAAATAATGTTTTATCAATGGAATTTTCTTCTCTAGTACGTTTAGGTTTACCGCTACACTTTTGGCGTTGTCTATTTCGAACCATTCATAGTCACTTTTTACTTGGTTAGTCATAGAAATTCCTGTGAAACCTAATTCTACTCCTGACCAGTATGTAAAATCATCATCTACATTTTTAGGTTTAACACTATCTGTATCCTGTGTAGAGTCCGTCTTTTTTATAAGGATTAATTCGTTTCCTCCTCCTAGTACTATTTTAGTAGTATCAGTTTCGTTTTCCTCAACTTGTGCTAGCCCTAAAAAACTCAGTGAAATGAAGAGTACGATTAAACTTGAAATTTTCATCTTTTGTTTGATTTGAGAGTATGACGGACTAACTCTCCAGAATGTTACAGCCGAAATTATTTTTTTACAGAGAACAGGTGTAAACTACTGCAGGAGGTAGGTTTACAGCGGCTAAGGAGAGGTCTACCTTAGAGAAATAGCGTTGCAATGTTTTTTTGCTAGCCAACGAATATTGAAATTGAATGTACTTTCCTTCCTCTTTAAGAGAAGAGACACACCCATCTAATATTTCGTTTACACATGCCTTTTTAAAGATAGCTAAGGGCAAACCTGAAACGACATAATCAAAACTTTGAGTTTTAAAAAGATCACCAATATCTTCTGCACTTCCTTGAATTACCTCTAGGTTTTTATCCTTTAGTTCTGCTAAGTCATTACAGAACTGTTCATTTAACTCTAAACAAACTAAGTTAGAGTCTGAAGTAATTTTATCTAAAATCTGTTTAGTAACTACACCGGTTCCAGGGCCAAGTTCCAGTATGCTAATTTTCTTAGAGAAATCTATTTGTTTTAGCATTTTGCTAACCAGGTACTTAGAGCTAGGAGCCAGCGCTCCTACAGATTTAATGTTCTTAAAGGCCTGTGATATAAAACTTGTTTTTTTCAGAATACGTGGCTTAAATGAGTCTTGCGGAACAAATATACACCAGTAGTTGAAATTTTATTTTTAAGTAGTACTTGTCTGTCTCTTATACACATCTCCGAGCCCACGAGACCTC
>CAJXOV010000111.1 GCA_913057815.1 uncultured Flavobacteriales bacterium | reverse complement strand
GCCTTGGCGTTTAATGCTTTTATCGCGTAATCTTTAAATGCGGTTACGAATACTACTTGAAAATTTTTCTCTGGCAAAGCAGCTAAAAGATCGAAACCCTCTGAACCGCTAGGCATTCTTATATCTAAAAACACCACATCAGGATTAAGCTCGTTGATGATTTTTTCTCCTGACGAAGGACCATCAGCCTGACCTATCACTTCTATTTCTTGAGCGAAATCAGAGATAAGAATGCTTAGATTCTCTCTAGCATGGTGCTCATCATCTATAATTACGGCTCTAAGTCTATTCAAAATGTAAGGTTATTCTTATGTTTTTTGTGACTACTAACTGACAATCACGTCAGAAGAATGCAACAAATTTTACATGTGGTCGTAAAACTAATGAAACTGCATTTAAAATTAGAAACCATGATAAGAATTATGAATCCCTTAAAGGTAAACGTAAGCGCTGAAAAATCTATTACGGTGAATTATGCTAAGTCTGATGAAACTCCCATTTTTGACATTTGTGACCATGATGGGAATTTGTTGGAAAGTGGTGTGCTAGACTCTGAGAAGACATGTATTAACATTGATAGCCTAGAGTTAGGACTTTATTACATTTTTGTATTAGATGGTCCAAACATTTTTACAAAAAAATTCGCAGTATAGTACGATAGTTAAGTGCTAGTATGAATTAATACAGCTTCTCATTTTTAGAATGCACATTTCTGCATTCTTCTGTTTTCAGCTTTAAACCAACGTTTTTAGCTGACTTTAGTCGAACCATTTCTTAGTTCGATCTAAAATTTTCATTTTTTTATGGTTATTCGAGATCTCTCGAGGCTTTCATTTCCATGGGTTAGCTATTTTCGCTCAAAATCAACCCTATGAATAGTTTATGGAAATACCTTTGCATTGCAACGCTATTAATAGCCTGTAATCAAAACCAAGAATCAACCACAGTAGATAAAAAAATGGACGATATTAAACCGCCTATAGCCAAGAAAATCCCCAAAGAACTCACCACTCACGGTGATGTGAGAGTAGATGATTATTTCTGGATGAGACTATCAGATGAGCAGAAAAACGCTGAGAAATCTGATGCTCAAACTCAGGATGTCCTAGATTACCTGAATGCTGAAAATTCATACAAAGAGTCAATAATGAAGGATACGGAAGGTTTACAAGATGAGCTTTTCAAAGAAATGAAGGGGAGAATTAAGGAACAGGACGAGTCCGTGCCTTATAAAAGCAATGGCTTTCATTATTATGTCAGAACTGAAGAGGGAGCTGAATATGCCATTTATTGTAGAAAAGAAGGAACCTTAGAATCTGAGGAAGAGGTGATGTTGGACGGGCCTAAGTTGGCTGAAGGACATGACTATTATTCTATAGCTGGAAGATCTGTGAGTCCTTCTAATGAAGTGATCGCTTACGGAGAAGACACTGTTTCTAGAAGAATTTATACGGTTCATTTTAAAAACTTAAAAACAGGAGCTTACCTTTCTGATAAGTTAGAAGGAACTACTGGAGGCGTTACTTGGGCTAACGATAACCAGACTGTCTTTTACACGAAGAAAGATGAGGTAACTCTGCGTAGCAATAGAATTTACAAGCACAAACTAGGAACAGAACAATCAAGTGACGTTCTTGTTTATGAGGAAAAAGACGAAACGTTCGGAACCTTTGTGTATAAGACTAAATCTAGAGCTTACATTATTATTGGTTCGTACAGTACACTTTCTAATGAATATACTTTCGTAGATGCTAACTCTCCGGATGCTGAGTTCACGATGATTCAACCTAGAACTGAAAAGCTGGAATATAGTGTAGCCCATTATAAAGACCACTTCTACATTCTTACTAATCATGAAGCTAAAAACTTTAGGTTAATGAAGGCCGAAGTTTCTAATCCTGGATTAGAAAACTGGAAAGAGGTTATAGCCCACAGAGATGACGTAATGTTAGAAGGAGTAGAGCTTTTTAAAGACTATTTAGTGTTGGATGAGCGTGAGAGCGGACTTACAAGGTTAAGAATTAAGCCATGGAAAGGTGATGCGGAATATTATCTTCCGTTTAACGATGCTGCTTATTCTGCAGGCACAGGAGCTAATCTTGATTTCGATACTGAATGGTTAAGATATGGTTATACTTCTATGACTACTCCATCTTCTACTTATGAGTGGAATATGAAAACTAAGGAGCAGAATTTATTAAAGCAAAGTGAAGTAGTAGGAGGACATAATCCTGAAGACTACGAATCAAAAAGACTTTATGCTACAGCTCAAGATGGAACAAAGGTTCCTATGTCTATAGTTTATAAGAAGGGAATAGAGCTAAATGGAGAAAACCCAACATTGCTTTATGCATATGGTTCTTATGGTGCTAACATAGATCCAGGATTTAGTTCTCTTAGATTGACTCTGTTAAACAGAGGGTTTGTGTTTGCTATAGCTCATATTAGAGGAGGTCAGGTGCTAGGAAGAGATTGGTATGAAAGCGGAAAGATGCTTAATAAAATCAACACTTTCACTGATTATATAGACTGTGCTAAGTTTCTTATGGATGAGAATTATACCAATTCAGACCATTTATATGCCCAAGGTGGAAGTGCCGGTGGATTATTGATGGGAGCTGTAATAAATATGCAGCCTGATTACTTTAATGGTGTCATAGCAGCTGTTCCTTTTGTAGATGTGGTATCTACCATGCTAGATGAAACTATTCCTCTGACTACAGGAGAATTTGATGAGTGGGGAAATCCTAAGGAAGAAAAATACTACCATTACATGAAGAGTTATTCTCCTTATGATAATGTGAAAAAGCAAGATTACCCGAACATGCTTATTACTACAGGTTATTGGGATAGTCAGGTTCAATACTGGGAACCAGCTAAATGGTTGGCTAAACTTAGAGAAAACAAAACCGATGATAATATCCTGATCATGGATTGTAACATGGAAACAGGGCATGGTGGAGCTTCAGGAAGATTCGCTGCTTTGAAAGAATATGCATTAGAGTATGCTTTCTTTTTAAAGATGGAAGGAATTACTGAATAAGCTCACTTTAGAAATGAGACCAAAGACCTCAGCTATGCTGGGGTCTTTTTGTTTGAAAGAGAATTTCATTTTTGAGATAATCTTACTTTAGCAATACTTAAATTTTATTCCATGCTTTTCTTCTTCTTTCTTGCCGCCAAAAAAAGAAAATTTCTCGGAATATTTCCCTCGACAAACTCAAAGTGTCCTTCTTGTAATGAAAAAGCATTTCTGAAAATCAGTTTTTATCAGAGCTATATGCGTTTCTACTATATTCCCACTTTTCCGTTAAAAAAAGTGGCTAAAGCTCAATGCAGTAACTGTGGATATGATGAAAAAATCAACAGAAAAAATGAAAGCCTGAAACGAGAAATATACTTTTTAAAAGACCGTGCAAAAACGCCAGTCTGGACTTGGACAGGGTCTGTAATATTTGTTTTATTGATCTGGGGGCTAGTGTTTTTCCTTATCAAGAATTCTAAAGAAGAAAAACTTAGGGCATCCGAACCTCAAACGGAAGATATTTATTATTTCGAAGATGACATGGGTCTTTACACCTCTTTTCTACTAGAAAAGGTTTCTTCAGACTCTCTTTGGTTTTGTCCAAATAAAAACAAAATTAAATTGGGAGGTAAAGTGAAACGTAGACACTTAGGTCATGAGTTTGACAACACAGACACATTAATCTTTTCCAAATTAGAGATTCTCCTAAAGTATCAAAATGACGAATTCAAAAGAATAGAAAGAAAAGATTAATCCTGATGAGAGTTCTTCACGACTCAATCCACTAACTCCAAAGCTCTATCCGCATAAAAACTATCGGCATTTTTTAAGTACTCTGCTTCTTTTTTAGCATCCTCGTCACGGCCTAAATTCAGGTAGCACTTGATTTCAAGGAAACGAGCATCATGATCATAAGTCTGAATCAGATGAATTTGAGCCATATGAAGGTATACTAAGGCTTGTTCATATTTCTCGTCTAAGTAGTAAGTATACCCTAAGTAGAATGCGGCTGTTAGATCTTCAGGTGTGTTTTCTAATAACCTTTTAAACCTCATTCTGGCTTGGTTGTAGTCTTTATCTATAAGCCAATCTATTCCTTCGTTCATACTGCATTTATAAATTGAGTCTGCAGGAACCCAATCTGGATATTTTGGGTTAATCACTATAGTTTCCTTGAACGCAGGAGTCCCTTCTAGAATAGGAAGAAGTAGAGACTGGTCTATGCCTATTCCTTGATCTACGAGCTTGTAATTTTTATAATGTCTCAATCGAGCAGATTTTGTCTTTAGTTTTGCCTTTTCAGAGTTTTTGAATAGTTTTCCTGCTTTACTTTCTATAGGTGATAGCTTAAATATTTCATTTTCTATTTCAGTTGAAAACAAAAGAGGTGTGTGTTCTTCTCCGCCTTTATCAGAAGCTTCTGTAGATTCAGGTGTTTTTGATGTTGTGCTAGTTTTCTCTGTCAAAACCTCTTTTTCTTGGTTGGTTTTTATGAGGACTTCTCTTGGTTCGATGTCACTATTGACTTCAGGTGTTAATGGCGATATTTCTGTTTCTACTATTGGCTGGTTTCCTTGGTTGTCACTTGTCGTGTTAATGTAGCTGAACGCCCACACCCCAACTATAATAACAAGTACGGCCGATAGTGCATATGGAAGCTGCTTGTAAGGAGAAGCGGTACTGTACTTTTTATTTATGAGTGCCATTGAAGCAGCAGACCCGTAAGTTTTTAGGCCATCTACTGCATCAGAACTAAAATCATTTGAATGAATCTTGTCCTCTATGGCTCTGGCTTCTGAGGGGCTTAGCTTTTCTGAAGCATACCTCTTTAGTTCAGCGGCAGAAACCTCTTTATGCTGTCCTAGTATTTCGTTCTTCAGTTCTGAATTCTGCATGATTAATTAATTGATTCTTTAAATTTCTTTTGCCATTTTGGATATATGATTTTACTTCTTTCTCAGAGTAATTTGTAGAGCTGGTAATTTCTCTATAGCTCATCTTTTTTAAGTAAAAGAGCTTCATACATTCTTTTTGGGCTGGTTTTAGGTTCTCTATTTCTTTGAGTAGAGTTTCTATCTTAGTTTCTAGAAGAATTTTCTCCTCTATGACTGATGCTTCTTCCTCTACATTGTTCTCTGTTATTGGAACTAACTCTATTCTTTTATTTCTTCTAAGCTCCATGAGACATTCATTCTTCGTTAGCTGATGAAGCCATGATGAGAAGTTTGAAACTTCATGAGTTTTTAATTTTTTAATTAGAATCTCATATACTTCCTGAGTGATGTCTTTGGCTTCAGGCTCGTTTTTTAAATACTTTAAACTCACACCAAATACTAAATGGGCGTAGCGTGAGAATAATTCTGCCACGAACTTTTGGGCGTATTCTTTCTTATATGCAGAGAGTAACTCTGAATCGGAAAGTTTTGATATGTGTTTTTTAAATAGCTTCATTCTTTAAAAAAAGCGTTGCAATGATGAAAGGTACGAATCGTCCAGTAATCTCATTGCAACGCTGCTACTCGGCAAGTATAATTATTATGACTTTTTTCTTTTAGAGGCATTGTATACATCCATATAACTTCTGGTTTGTATAACTACAACTCCTCCAGTAGTATCACCATATTTGGCTGGAACTCCACCTGTGTAAACAGAAATGCTTCCAATAGCTGAACTAGGTACTCTTCCTGGATTGGTGGTCATTTTAACTCCATCTATATTATATTGTACAGCTCCAGATCTTGAACCCCTAAAATATAATTCCCCATCATCTCCTTTTTTGATATCACTTTTCATAGAGGCTATCATGTCTATAGGAGATGTTCTAAGAGCATTGGATTTTATGTCCGCAGTTCTTATAGTTACTCTACTTGTTTCTTCTGGGTCAATTAGTTTGTCTATATATTCTATTACTACCACAGACCCAATGGAATTAGCACTTAGTGACATATTTACTGTTCTCAGAGAGTTTATCTTATCTGGATCTACATTTATGTCTGTGAAACGTTGGGTGTCGTATCCCACAAAACTAAATTCTACGGTGTACTGTCCTGGATCCAAAGGCTTTATTTTGTAACGTCCCTGGTTATCTGTAATGGCCGTCATCTCTCCATTTGCAGCCATAGTGTACACATTTAATCCTGGCATAGGGTCGCCATATTCATCGAGTACTTTTCCGTGTATTTCACCGAAGTTTTGTCCAAATGCTAATTGGCTTAAGAAAACTGTAACTGCTAGTATTATTAAATTTTTCATGCTTTTCTTTTTTTAGTTGATAATTGAAATCCTCCGGAGTTATTTGATAGATGATAGTAACATGGAAATTCCATAAAATACTTTGATCTTTCTTTATCTTCGTTGTATGATGACTATTAGAATTAAAGGAATGTTACTGTTGTTAGTGAGTATCCTAACCATTACTGGAATTAGTTTTAGCCAAGAGACAGAATCTGCAAATGAGATATTACCTTCTTATATGACAGAAGGAGAATTAAGACAGCTATCCCAAGGAGAATTTTCGGTCATTAGTTCTAGAGGAATAGAATCACCACCACCTTTTGAAAATTTGAGAAACATGGCTGAGTGGGAGGAAATACAAGCTTTAACCATAGCGTGGTCATCATTTCCTTCTATTTTAAAACAAATTGTAGTAGCAGCTAAAGAGGAGTGTGAAGTGATTATCCTGTCGGAAAGTCCATTTCAAACGGAGTTTTATTTGAATTCAAATCAAGACGGATTGGACCCTATTGACAATTTAGATAATGTAACTATTCTAGAGGCTGATTACAATTCTATATGGATGAGAGATTATGCTGCTAATGCCGTCTATGGAAATGAGGTAGACGACTTAGTGATGGTAGATTGGATATACAACAGAGTTACTCGACCAGAGGATGATGCCTCTCCAGCTTATATAGCAGATCATTTAGGGCTGGATTTATATTGTTTAACTGATTCTCCTACTGACTTAGTAAATACAGGAGGGAACTATATGAGTGACGGTTTTGGAAATGCATTCGCGTCTGATTTAATACTGGATGAAAACGAACCGTTTAATGAATATGGCGTCAGTGTTAAATCTTTGGAAGACATAGAGCTTATACTAAACGAGTGGTTAGGTGTAGAGAATTACAATCTCATGCCTATTCTACCTTTTGATTTGATTAGTCATATAG
>CAJXOV010000110.1 GCA_913057815.1 uncultured Flavobacteriales bacterium | reverse complement strand
CCTCTCTATTCGTCGGCAGCGTCAGATGTGTATAAGAGACAGAGTCAAAGCATGACTTTAACAATGCCAAAGATTAAAACCATATCCGTCCTTTTATTCTTGATCATTCATTTTCAAGGATATTCCCAATCAGACTCAACTGGTGTTTGGGTTGGATATCAGATTAAACATGGTGACACCCTACTGGTAGCAGTTACCTCTGAAGCAAGCATTATCTCATATTCCGATTCAGATTACAGAACTTCTAGCAAGTATAAACTGGCCTTAAAAAGAGTGCGAAAAGTTTATCCTTATGCTATGTTAGCTTCAGACATGTATGTAGACTACATGGCCAAAATGGATGATTTCGAGAAGAAAAAAGACAAAAGAAAATTCTTAAAAGCAGAAGAAAAGGCGTTAAAAGAGAAATTCGAGGGAAAAATTAGAGACATTTCCGTAAAAGAAGGAATTATTCTGGTTAAGCTTATTGACAGGCAAACCACTCATACGAGTTATGAAGTTCTAAAAGAAATCAGAGGTGGAGGTAGTGCTTTTTTATGGCAAGGTGTAGCCAGAATTTTTGATTCTAGTTTAAAACATCAATATGACCCGAATGGTGATGACTGGATGATAGAGGAAATAGTGCAACGGATTAAATCAGGAGAAGTATCAGTTTCTGACCTTACTATGAATTAAATTTCTTTCCTCACTCCTCTTAGCATTTCCCCCATTAGTTTTCTCATTTGAGAAGCACTACCAGAAAAATTATTTACAGTGAAGTAAAAAGAATATTTCTTCTCGTTTTTAATGAGATAGCCAGAGTATGCTCTAACTCTGCCTATATATCCACTTTTAGCTTGAACCTGTCCTTTAAAAGCATCGCCCCACATACTTTTTACCGAAGAGGATAAGGAAGCTTCATTCATCATCTTGTTTACTTGCTCATCAGATGAAACTTCTTGTAAAACACCAGTCATAAATGCTGGAGTTATATTATTCTTCCTTGACAAACCGCTACCATCTTCAATATTTACTCCGCTTATATCCAACCCTTTTCCTAACCAATAATCTAGTACGGCTTCAGCTCCTCCTTCAAAACTTGCTTTTCCGTTAGATGCTTTACCTATGTGTTTCAAAAGAACATCTGCATATGTATTTATACTCTTCCTATTCAACACCTTTAGTATCTCTATCAGCGCTGGAGACTTCGTTCTCACCAGTTCTTTAGAATTCATAAATAGTGGGCCTTTTTTCTCTACGCCATTTACACTAACCCCAGCACTTTCAAGAGCTGTTAGGAAAGTCTGTTGAGCAAACTTAGTAACATCAGGAATAGAACCTCTTACTTTAAAATCTTTTTGATTCACTGGTAACTCTCCTTTTAAGAAAATCTGATTACTACCATCTAAAGAGTAAATGATAACATTATCTCCACTCACTTTAGCGCCTTTCACATTATTTATTAGCTCAAAATCTGTCGGTAGAACTGGATTTGTTTTACTTACAGAACTTATAGCTCCGTTTCCGGTAGTGTTAAAAAACACTTCAAATTCATTATCCATAAATGAAAAACCTGGTGCTCCAGCACCATAATAATTTCCTACATCGTTTAATGCTGTGGATCCTGCATTTCTATCTCCTTCGAAAATTTTATCATCTACTATAACTCTTCCGTCAATCTTAGTAATTCCCTCTGCCTTTATAGCTTCTATCCATTCCGATATGAAATCACCATAATGGTTCTTGAAGTTTTCTGAACCCAAAGTAGGATCACCTCCACTTTTAATAATTACATTTCCTATGAGTCTACCTTCTATAATCGTCCCTTGAATAGTTAGTGTAGTAACAAATTTGTGATCGTATCCCAGAATATCAAGTGCCGTTATACTGGTTAGCAATTTAAGAGTAGAAGCAGGAGCCAAACTTTTTTCTGAATTATGTGCTTTCAACTCTTCTCCATTTTCATCAACTAAAGAAAACCCTACAGTAGCATGTTTTAAATTTTCTTTATCTAAAAATGATCCAAGGGCATCCGCAGAAACCTGAGCTGGAACGATATTTGCCATTCCTATAAACAGCGTAAGTATTAATATTGACCTCATAGTTATAAGTTATCTTTGTATTTAGACATGTTCAAAATCCAAGCCATAATAATCGTTCTTTTTTTAGCTCTAACCATGAGTAAAGAGATAAAATGTCAAAGTGCTGCTGATGAAAAGCTTTTAGCGAAAATGACAACTGAATTATCTTTGGATTCTACTCAGATCTATAAATTGAAAAACGTCTTTTCTTCGTATGCATTTCAGCTAGATTCTTTAAACACTTTTATTAAAGCGGTGCAAACTAGCGATCAATCAGAAGAGGACATTAGTAAAAAATCAAGCGTTCTTTTTCAAGAAAGGAAAGATCTAAGCAAATGGAAGACGAATCAAATAGCTATTAATCTTACTGCGGTGCAAAAGAAAAAATACGATACTGAAATAGTAGCTAAAACTAGACCTGTACTCCACTTTGGTCATGACAAAGCCAACTGTAAGGTTTGCTTGAAGCCTGGAGATCCCGGATATGTTCCTAAGCCTTGAGTTATTTTAAAACCTCCATCCATAGAGTCTCTTTCTTTTCTTCTACCACTACAGAAATAACGGATTGATTACTGTTTCCATCATAAAAATCATAAACCACAGCGTTTTTTTCTTTTATCCAATCAGCGGGTTCTATCATCATATTCCAATCTCCTTTAGATCGTTTATGAGCTGAGTTTAATGTTTTTTCGAAAAACTGAAAAAACTTCTCTTTATTTCCTCCTCCAATCTCTACGGTTTCAGAAAAAATTAGTGGTTTTATTTTATTTAAATCATTGGTCATACAAGCTTGTATGATCGCAGAAATAATGGTAGAAGTGGATACTGACATTAGAATACAATTTATACTTCAAAACTAGGATTTAAAAATTATCCACAAGCGAACAACTCCTTATTTAAAATCAATTTTCCTTTTACCTTTACTCTCTATAAATCCTTAACCAGATCATGAAATTTTTCACCACTCTTTCATCTCTAACTATTCTAGTAATCTTCGCTCTAGCTTCGTGCAACTCTAACAAGAAAGCTACGCCAGCAGTAAAACTTGAAGAAGTACCTTCTGTATGTGATTTCGTTAACCCATTTGTAGGGACTGGAGGCCACGGACATACGTATCCTGGTGCTACTATGCCATTTGGCATGGTTCAGCTCAGTCCGGATACTCGGCTTACAGGATGGGATGGCTGTGGAGGTTACCACGATTCAGATTCTCTGATTTATGGTTTCAGTCACACACACTTACAGGGAACAGGAATCTCTGATTATGGAGATATTCTTCTATCTCCTACTAATAGTGCAGTTCATGAAGGAAAAAACTGGGGAGAAAGATATAGAAGCGCTTTCCGAAAAGAAACTGAAAAAGCTAGTCCCGGTTATTATTCTGTATTCTTAGATGACCAGAATATTCAAGCAGAATTAACTACAACTACTCGAGTAGGAATTCATAAATATCACCTAGAAAACGAAACAGATAGCTTTACCGTTTTTATGGATTTAGACCACAGAGATCCGCTTATAGAATATCAGTTTTATCCACTGAATGACTCCACAGTAGCCGGAATGAGAGTTTCTAAAGAATGGGCAGAGGAACAGCATGTGTATTTCGTAGCCGAGTTTTCCAGACCATTCATTTATACAGATCAAACGTATGAGATTGTCTACGAAGAACTGGACAATGGCGAAATCGGAAACTATCAGGAGATGGTTCCTGTGTTCCCTTTGGTTTTTAATGATGGTGCTGATTTAATGGTAAAGGTGGCGTTATCACCTGTTGATATAGATGGCGCGTTGCAAAACTTAAAGACAGAAGCTCCTCACTGGGATTTCGAGAAATACAAATCAGCGGCTAAAAATGCGTGGTTGGCAGAATTGAACAAAATAGATATTGCAACGCAGGACACTGCTGTACTAGAAAATTTCTATACCGCACTATACCATTCTTATACCGTGCCTAATACGTTTACAGATGTAGACGGAAGATACAGAGGAATGGATATGAAAATTCACTCCGCTACTGACCATGAGCAATACACTGTGTTTTCACTGTGGGATACATTTAGAGCTTCTCACCCACTGTACACCATCACTCAGAGAGAAAGAACCGAAGACTTTATACACTCTTTCCTAAAAATGTATGATGAAGGTGGAGACCTTCCTATGTGGGAATTGGCTGGGAATTACACCCATTGTATGATCGGTTATAACGCTGTTCCTGTAATAGTGGATGCTTATATGAAAGGCATCACAGATTTTGATACACAGAAAGCGCTGGAAGCCATGGTAAAAACTTCAGAAGCTGTGGAATTCGGGAAAGAACACTTTAGAGATAAAGGATATATTTCTATGGAAGATGAAGGGGAATCTGTCTCCAAAAATTTAGAATATGCTTATAATGATTGGTGTATAGCCGTTTTTGCCGAAGCACTAGGAAATATGGAAATAGCAGAAACGTATTACAGAAGCGCACAGAATTACAGAAATACAATTGACGGAGAAATTGGATATTGCAGAGCCAAAAGAAATGGAGATTGGATTTCACCATTCGACCCTTCAGAGGTGAACTTCAATTTTACAGAAGCCAATTCTTACCAGTACAGTTTCTTCGTTCCTCAGGATGTGGATGGACTAATCACGCATGTGGGAGGTGAAAAAAAATTCAATGAATTGCTGGACAAACTATTTACAGCACCTATGGATTTGGCAGGAAGACACCAGCCAGACATTACAGGATTAATAGGTCAGTACGCGCATGGAAATGAACCGAGTCATCACATGGCCTACTTGTATAATTACTCTGGCCAGCCATGGAAAACACAGTATAGGACACAAGAGATTTTAAGAGACATGTACTCTCCTACTCCTGATGGATTGAGCGGAAATGAAGACTGCGGGCAGATGAGTAGTTGGTACGTCCTTTCTGCCATGGGAATATATTCTGTAACTCCAGGAAGTAAGGAGTATGCGCTTAGTTCTCCCATTTTAGACAGTGCTGCTATTCATTTAGAAAACGGAAAGACGTTCTCTATCTCTACTTCAATGATGCAGTTAGAACTAGAAGAAATAGAGGCTAAAGAACAAAGAAGATATATCTCTTCTGTTACTTATAATGGAACGGATTGGCCTTATTCTTACATTACCCATGACATGATTATGGAAGGTGGACATTTGGCATTTGTACTTTCTCCTATTCATAATTCTACTTGGGGAACAGCTCAGGTAAACCGCCCTACTTCTAGAATAGATGGTTTTGACATTACCATAACTCCAACCATTACTGCCGAAAGAAGCTTCCTAGAAGAAACCACTGCCAATATTACTTCAGAAAAAGGTGCTCGTACTGAATACAGAACAAGCACTGAAGTTGATACTACTGAATGGACTTTGTACACAGAGCCATTTACCATCAGTGAATCTATGACTATAGAAGCACGAAGTCAAAAGCAAGTGGCATCGGCAAGTGGAATAGTAAAAGCCATGGTCGTAAAAAGAAAAGCCGACTGGGCTATAGAACTCTTCTCTGAGTATAACAATCAATATACAGGTGGTGGTGACATGGCACTTATAGATGGAATTAGATCTAGACCCGATTTTAAAAGCGGAGATTTCCAGGGTTATTGGGGAGAAGATTTAAACGCTATAGTAGACTTGGGAGCTAAAACGGCTATTTCATCAATTCACCTTAGCTATTTGAAAGACACTAAACCATGGATTTTTCCTCCGAGCGAAGTTATCATAGAAACTTCGGTAGACAAGAAAAACTGGGAACCGTATTATAGCTCAACCTTCTCTCTTCAGCCGATGGAAGAAGATGTAGAACATGCGCTGGCAGGAGCTGAGGAGTTCACTCTGGCACGTTATGTAAGAGTAAAAGCAAAGAATTGGGGTCCAATGCCCGATTGGCATATAAGCTCTGGAGAAACTCCATGGATTTTTGTAGATGAGATATTGATTGATTAGGTGAATAAGATTCAACTTTACGATCAAATCACTTTTTTCATATTCTCATTTTAATCAAGAGTTTATTACATTTAGCACCTACAAATAACTAACAACATTAATAATATAATTATGGAAGAAGAGATTACAACCGCAAACAATTTTAAGCCATGGGGAATGGAAATAAATCAGTTTAGTATGCTCATGCATTTATCTCAATTTGCAGGATACCTGATTCCAATGGCTGGATTGATTTTACCAATAGTTATGTGGGTTACCAATAAAGACAAGAGTCCTGTAATAGATCAACACGGAAAAAACATTCTAAACTGGATGATTAGCCTTGTTATTTATGTAATAGTGAGCTTTATACTTATGTTCGTTTTAATAGGAATAGTCACTTTAATAGGTGTTTTAATTTGTTCTATTGTATTTACTATTATGGGAGCTGTTAAGGCAAACAACGGAGAAATTTACAAGTATCCAATGTCTATTACTTTTTTAAAGTAAGGAGGCTCAATTAAAAGGGAATGATCATGAGAGGTTTTAAATCATGATCTTTCCGTGGAGCAATGCTTCTTTAGAAGGTTCGGTGGTTAAGGAAACTTAATAACCTTATCAAAACTGGATATATTCTTTAGTCCTTATGGACAATCATCTTAAAGTTTAATAAGAGTTGAAATTTTTACTTTGATTTGATCATTTGTAATACTTACATCCGAGACCTAACTGGCTTATCAGCTCAGGAGAAACTCCATGGATTTTTGTGGATGAGATTTTAATTGATTAAGAAGTCTAAATTTAGTTAGTTTGATTTTTTAATTATCAAAAAAACATTTCTTAGATGCTATTTATCAAAACACTAGCCCCATACTCAATGAATGAAAAAGGCCTATAACTAAGGGTGTTCGGTGGTTTACAGAAAGCTCAAAGCTATTTACAAACACCACCAAATTTTAATTATTTAAGGATGAAACAATATGGAATTTTTATAGTAATAATTATAGTCATCGGTATCATATTCTTATATAATTACTTCTTCAGTAAAAAGAGCAAAATTAAACGGAAACTCAAAAAGGCCGAATTCAAGAGTATAGGTGATTTTAAAGATACAGAAATAGCCAAAATTGTCGGAAATGTTGTGTTTATTGACCAACCACTCATTGCCCCATTATCTAATCGCTGTCTCTTATACACATCTGACGCTGC
>CAJXOV010000109.1 GCA_913057815.1 uncultured Flavobacteriales bacterium | reverse complement strand
CCTCTCTATTCGTCGGCAGCGTCAGATGTGTATAAGAGACAGATGAGGGACCTCCCGAAAGCATGATTAGCTTTTTGGAAATGGATGTGGATTTTAACTTTCAGTTTCCAAATAAAACAAAGGAATTTAGGACTGCTTATCAGGCTTATGGAGACCAATCAGGATTTTTAGTTCCAAGGTTACATGAGACCAATTTTAACCTTTATGAAAATTCGGTGAGTCTAAAGGGTATTTCAGAAATGCCGTTTATTTCACCCATAAGTAATATAGCCATTCTTAATTATAAATTTAAACTGCTAAATACAGTATTTGAAAATGGCCGGAAGGTTTATCAAATTGGAATTACACCACGAAAAAAAGGAAACTCTACCGTACACGGAATAATATGGATAAATGAAGATTTATGGAATATAAATAGGGTACAATTAGAGCTTCCAAAAGACGTCCTAAAACTCTATGACAATGTCACTTTAGATCAGACATATGTGAATATTTCAGACAGCACATGGCTCATTAATTACCAAGAATTCAACTATTTGAGTAAAGCCAATAAGTACAAGACATTCGAAGGAAGAACTGTAATAAAATATTCTGATTATGAACTTAATGTGGAGTTTCCGGCTAAATACTTCAGTTCGGAATTAGGTGTAACTACTGTAGAAGCCTTGGAGAGAGATTCTACATATTGGTCTGCCATTAGACCGGAGCCATTAACTGAGGAAGAGCAGCAGTTGATTCACGTTACTGATAGTATTGAGACTTATCATAAAAGTCCTGAATACCTAGACTCATTGCAACGCGCTAGAAATAAAATCGAAGTATTAGAAGTATTATGGGAAGGAGTTGGTTTCATGAATTTTAAGAAGAAACAGCAGGTATATATAAATTCAGTAATCGATTTTTTGGACTATTCCTTAGTAGATGGGCTTAGATTAGGGCCAGGAGCTAGTTACAATAGAAGGTATGAAAACGAGAGATACCTTAGATTAAGTGGATTTGCCAATGTAAGCCTGAGAACTGGCCGGGTAAATGGAAGCCTGAGCATGACATGGCTTTCTAATCCAATTAAAAATGCTTGGACAGATATACATGTGAGTAGAGGTTTTGTGTCTATAAACCCTACTGATGCATACCTTAGTCAGTTACTATTAGTGAATTACATACAGAGCGAAAGTCTATATTTTAATCACTATAGAGAGTTGGTAAATGGCCTGTATACTGGAGCCAATATAAGTTGGAGAAACAGACAGCCTTTGGGCGATAATGCGTCACCCGATGAGTTTTTAGAAGATCTTATTGATGACGAAAGCGTATACGATTTTCAAGGCCACCAAGCGGTAATCACTCAATTTTCTCTGGCTTTTACACCGAAGCAGCACTTTATGTCTGAGCCAAATAAAAAGGTGGTTTTGGGCAGTAAATTCCCAACATTTTATACAGATTACACCCATGGCTGGAACGGATTATTCTCTAGTGATGTGGATTATGACCTAATTGAGTTTGGAGTAAAGCAAAGCTTGCCACTTGGAACACTCGGTTATTCTAAATATAATGTGAAGGCCGGTACTTTTTTAAACTCGAGTGAATTGTATGAAATGGACATGAAGCGTATTAGGCAGTCAGATCCTATTTTATTCACTGAACCTCTCATTTCCTTTCAGTTCTTAGATACGTCTCTGGTAACCACTAATTGGTTCATAGAAGGCCATTATATTCATCATTTTAATGGTGCACTTATTAATAACATTCCTTTAGTCAAAAAGCTAAAGATTAGAACTGTAGCTGGCGCAAGTGCATTGTGGGTACAAGACAGTGATTACCGCCATGAGGAATTGCTGGCAGGAGTGGAGCGTGTATTTAAATTAGGAGCACGCAGAAAATTGAAATTAGGAGTTTACGGCATAGTAGCCAATTCGAATAGAACACCTACAACCACAGGGATCAAATTTGCTATAGACATTATAGATTCATGGAAAAAAGACTGGAGTTTTTAGCGGTGCAATAAGCATTGTCATCAACCTACAAACTCACTAGCCGAAACGGCTAAACTCTCCCAATCTTCTTCATAATCACCTGAAATTTGAATCCAATCTTTCATGGCACGACCTTTTCCGGAAGGATCCCAGTTTTTAGCTCCAGCGTATTTCTGTTTTAGCAAATTCACCTCTTCAGCTCCTAGCTTAAAGACCATCTCATTTTGGAAAAAAGCTACAAAAGCTTTCTTGTGAATTTTGCCACATGCTTTGCCAAACATTTGGCCCAACTCAGCGTCTGTTATTTTAAGCACAGTCTGCTCAAAGAATGGTTTATGATCTATCATTTATATAGTTTTAAAGCTGCAGAAAACACTTCATTTATTACGGAAACAGGCAAGTCTTTTAGCGGGTTTACGGGAAGAATCTTCATTTTGGCCCTAGTGCCTGATTCTAAACTTGGGTGGCTGAGCTCATTTCCTCTAACTAGTAAAAAATATGGCTCTAGTGTTTTTTTATCACTCCATAAATAGCAGAATGGTTTTCCCTCAACACAAAAACACGGCATTCCATATTTAACAGTCTCAGTAATTTTATCATCAAACTCGAGAAGCATGTGACGCATGGCTAGAAAACAGCTTTTGTTTGGTTCTTCTTGATTTGAATAGAATTTATCTTTAGACATTAATGGAGTTATCTGATGCTATGGACAGTGAAAATATTGGTTTATAAAAGGTGTGTTACAAACTATAGAACTTACTTTTATAAAGGAAAACAAATAGCCGATTATAATCACAGCAATTAATGGAAGGCCATCGCTTAATTTATACTCTACGTCTTTAGGAGCCAACTTCTGGCTTTTGGAAATTAAGTACAATCCTAAAAGAAAAGTAAAAAGAATTATTGGGATGTAACTCAAATGCCCAAACCCACAGCTGCTCACGAAGAATAGTGCCAGAAAAAGGATGTGATCAGCTGGTTTTAAAGACCTGAATTTTGCAGCGCTGACAGAACTCCCATGAAACCTCCTTGTGAAAAACGGGATGAAGAAAAGTATCAAATAACCTAAAAAGATTACCACGAATTTATAGGCGGTTTTCATGAATAAATCGGATAGTCTCATAGTCGTGAAATTCTTTTCTATCAGTGCTAAAGTTAACATTATGCCCAATGCTGCTACCACAGAATACACCATGTGTTTTCTACTAAATGCTCTAGAGAAAGGGCTAAGGGATAGAATGAAATATCCCATTAGGACAAAGAGGTTACTTTTTTCAAATAAGAAGTAAAACCCAGCTTGATCTAACACACTAGCGAAGGAAGAAGACCGAGTGACGATAGGGTAGAAATCAAAAAATGCTAATGTCATTTGGTTGAGTTTTTTTCTTTCCAGATTAATGGATGAGGTAAATCCAGATCACAAAATTCTAAGTGAATCACTCTTCTTTTACTGTTTCCTTTAGATCTGCTGGAAGCGTGAAGCATTAGGGGTTTCATTAACATGACTCCACCTCTTTTCACATCGCATCTAATTTCATCGGAAATGTCGGGAGTGTTTCCCGATCTTATTACACCTTTTTTATGTGAATTTGGAATTATTCTCAATGCCCCGTTTGTCTTATCAGTATCGTCTAAGTGAATCCTCAGGGTAACAGTTCTCTTTAAATAGTTTAAGGGTGGTTGTACTCCTATCTGATCTCTTTTATTCGTCCAATTCTTAAACCCTACTATTTCTTTTCGTTCCGATACATTGATGACTAAATCTTGATGGTAAGCCACAAACCAGTTAGAATCCTTGGGCTTATCGAAATAAATTGCTTTGCTAATAAAAAACTTATTTTCAGATGGTAGTGCTTGAATTAGCGCTAAGAGATTTTTATTGAAAACTAATTTCTTTAACGCTGGTATTTCATTGAACAACTGCCTTATAGCAAACAGATCTTTCGACTTAATTACAGCAAGACATTCTACTTCCAATTCAGATATCATTTTCCCAATACTTAGAATTTCAGATTCAGAATATATCGGTGGAATTATTGAGTAACCCTCATCTTCTAGTTGTTTTATGTGTTCAGTGTGATTCATTTTAGAGATAACATTGTGGTTTCTCATCCTGGAACATTATTTTTAATGGATTCTAGTACACTGCTTCTTTCTTCATTTGAATATACTTCCCAGCTTATACTTTTTCTCATTTCACTAAGTTCAGTGAAAGTAAAACTACTCCTTTTGATTTAAATTTCACACCATATCATTGTTCTAGAGAACTGGATGAACGACACAAATTAAAATTGGTTAATCAAGAATTAGGTCTTTGTCTGTAAATTGGCACTTTTTACAATTGATTAAAGAAGATACATATGTACACCCAAAGAAGGTTTCCTTTTAAAAGCGTTTTACAATGGACGAAGAAAGAAATTATATTCTTCACTTGCTATGCCACTTTTGTCACTTTACTATTCGAAGTTTTGGGTGTGAAATGGTTACAGGTTCCTCTAGCTCCAGTTGGTTTGGTAGGAACAGCAGTGGCTTTCTTAGTAGGTTTTCAGAATAACGCTGCGTATGATAGAATATGGGAAGCCCGTAAGATTTGGGGTGGAATAGTGAATACATCTAGATCGTTCACTATAACTTTAAGAGATAGTTTTTACTTGCACAGAAATGAGGCCAACAAGGATGAATCAGGAGTATTAAAAGAAATTGTGCATAGACACATAGCCTGGTTAACTGCTTTACGTTATGCTATGAGGACTAAAAAACCATGGGAGGCCACTTACCAAAAGGATCATAAAAAAGTGCAATTCATATATTTAACTCCTGAGTTTGATACCACACTGGAAGAAGAGTTAAAGCCTTACTTGTCAGAGGATGAATACAACTACGTTTTATCCATGGATAACAAGCCTAATGCTCTAATATCGTTACAATCAAAACACCTAAGGCAACTTACAAACGAAAAGAAACTGTGGGACTTCAGTTTGTTGAATTTGCAACAAATGCTTAGTGATCTTACAGCCCTTCAGGGAAAATCTGAAAGAATTAAAAACTTTCCATATCCAAAACAGTATGGAAGTATAGGCTACCACTTTGTACATATTTTCATGTGGTTATTACCTCTGGCCATTATTCCTGCTTTTGCTAAAATGGGAGTAGGTTTGAGCGCTACGAGCCCAATCATTTCAGATTATTTTATTTGGTTTAATATTCCTTTTACGGTGATAGTGATTTGGATATTTAATACCATGCTTAGAATAGGATTAGCAGGAGAGAATCCTTTTGAAGGATCTCCTAATGATGTTCCTATTTCTAATATAGCTAGGGGAATCACGAGAGACATTTTACAGATTATAGAAGAGTCACCTGATGAGATACCCGCTCCATTTGAGAACACAAGTGATATTCAGATGTAAGTAATAACCTCCAATAATTTGGAGTTGAACTTACTCAATAATATCATAGTCAATCTTTAGTTTTCTTAAAGCGCCTAATGCAGAACCAGAATTTTTATCTCCTACTTCTATATCTACTGCGTCACCTTCTAAAAGAAGGCCAGTAAGTTCATTGGATAAGGATTCATCAACGCCAGCTGAAATGGCCTCTATACATTTGGCTATGGCCCGTCTATCTGGCCGTTGAGCATCACAAGACAACAAGTTTAATTTCATGATATTGATTTATGTATGCAATATACTTGACTTGAGACTGGAATGTACAAGGGGTTAAGAGCCGAGGGATGTAATGCTGTGATAGTTGGTTTCAAGACAGTGTACCTCTCGCTAAACAGCGTTTTAATGTGGTTTGAGCATTGAGGGATTTCCTATCTGGCGTAAGTATTATCGGTAAGATTAAGGGGAAGATTGACTCGGTAAAGCCCAATTTTTTCAGAATCGTCCACCTGTTTCAATCCTTCCATCAGGCATTCCCATTCGTTCCCCTCTAATCTAGACAACAATTGATCACATTCATTAAAATTATCTGAAAAACAATATGCTGCAAGAGGTTCGAAATCTTTCCAAGCATTGGCTCCGGGATCCAGTTCATTTTGGTAGTATAAAGAAACAGTAGGAATCTTCTGGCCGTTACTTAGTTCCATTCCTTCAATTAAATGGAGGTTTGAAGATGTGATTTTAATCACAGAAGTTGGTACCGTTGAGTCATTATTTAAGTCTGTATAAGTGGCTATGATTCCTTTGTCTTTGTTAATTATTATACTGGGATTAATACACCCGTGTAAAAAATGCTCTGATGTTCTAATCCACTTTCGTATAAGTCTGTTACTCAACAATATTCTGGGTAATTTACTGACTGGTTTTTTGAAGAGATAAGCATAATACTTTCTTTTGATTCCTGTTACACCGCTAGAGGTTAGGAATTTATCTACGGAAATTAGAATCTGTCCTGGATGAGAGGCAGAAGAAGAATCATCTAAAGTATGTGACATGCTAAGGGTGTATTTTCTTATTTATTCAAATTCATTTGCCAGATGGTTATGCTAAACAAACTCGCTTTTACTCTCCCAATCTTTTTTAATATTCTTTATAGTGATCAGATAGGGTATAAGAAAGAATAACTCAAGCCTTAGATTTAAACTGAAACCATTGTTTTCAGAGAAAAAGGGAAGAACTATCATTACAAATGAGCAGATCACAATGCCGATAATGGCATCAAATATAGCAAGTTTGACAGCCCAATCTTTTTCTGTCCATAACCCAAAAGACACAGCTCCCTTAATAGCAAATAATGCGATTATTAAAAGTCCTAGAATGGAAAGGGGGTACATAGTCTGTAAGCCATAAATGGAGAGATCAAAAGTCATCCCAAAAACACCTAGGACTAATCCAATTGGAGCAATAGCACCAAAAATCATGAAGAGCCAAATGAATACTTTTATCCAAGTTGCCAATAATTTACGCCTTCTCTCTGTAGTAGGTGACAATGCACCATCCAATAGTTCTGTCTCAGTCAATTTATTTGATTTTATGTTAAGCCTTGCCGAATTTAATCATGTTAAAGAAGAGTTGTTCTCTAGCCATAACTAGTGAAACGAATATATAAAATATTGAATCAATTTTTCTATTTGAAAATGTCTGGCCATTTTAATTCTTCTATCTGTACTAATCCCTAAAGGGAATATTTTCATCTGTAAGTGAGTGAAGAAAATTGACTAAATCTTCTTTTTGTTGAACCGTAAAATTTAGAGGCTCTATCATGAGTGTATCTAAATTTATAGGTGCTGACACAAATTCATATGGATCACTGTAAAAGTCAATTACTTCTTCTAATGTTTCCATCATTCCGTTATGCATGTAAGGAGGGGTAAGAGCCACATTTCTAAGACCGGGTACTTTAAATTTTCCTAAGTCGCTGGAGTCTAGACTCCAGCGACTTAGGAAAATTTAA
>CAJXOV010000108.1 GCA_913057815.1 uncultured Flavobacteriales bacterium | reverse complement strand
CTATTCGTCGGCAGCGTCAGATGTGTATAAGAGACAGCTCCATGCTGCTTTTTTTCAATGTTCTTTAGATATTCTTTAACATTGAATTTTTCATTAGCACCTAAGACCACATCTACTCCTTTGATTTCAGAGATTTCCTTAGGTTTTAACTGGGCGTAGCACCCTATAACCGCTATAAAAGCGTTTGGATTTATATTCAATGCTCTGCGCACGATATTCCTGCACTTTTTATCAGCATGATCGGTTACAGAACATGTGTTGATAACGTATACATCAGGAACATCATCAAAGCTTACTCGGGCATAGCCTGCTTCGGTTAATTCCTTTGCTATAGTAGAAGTCTCACTGAAGTTAAGTTTACAACCTAAAGTGTGATAAGCTATTTTTCCAAATTGATTCACGATACAAAGTTAGGAATTCTTTAACGTTATCAATAGGTGATATTTGAGCTTGTGGTAGCTGAATAAAAGTGCTAAGTTTCCATTTTTTAATAGAGTAAACGCACTTTCTCATGCAAGAACACATAGTCATTATAGGAAATGGCATATCTGGAGTCACCTGTGCTAGGCACATCAGAAAGCGTAGTGATAAGAAAATCACTATAATAAGTGGGGAGACGAAGCACTTTTTTTCTAGAACTGCACTCATGTATATATACATGGGGCATATGAAATTCGAACATACTAAACCCTACGAAGATCATTTTTGGAAAAAGAATAGGATCGACTTAGTTCATGATTATGTTGAGGATATTGAGTATACATCTAAATCCTTAAAGCTAAAATCAGGTCAGAAAATGACCTATGATAAGTTAGTTCTAGCTGTGGGTAGCAAGCCTAATAAATTTGGGTGGCCTGGTCAAGATTTACCTGGAGTACAGGGACTCTATAGTTATCAGGATTTAGAATTATTAGAAAAAAACACACATCCCTACGGAACTTCTAAAGAAAATCAAAAAGTAAAAAGGGCTGTTATAGTTGGAGGGGGATTGATAGGAGTGGAGCTGGCCGAAATGCTAGTGACTAGAAATATTTCAGTTACCTTTTTAGTACGCGAGAATAAGTTTTGGGGAAATGTACTTCCTAAAGGAGAGGGAGAATTGGTGAAGCGTCACATCTTAGAGCATCATATTGACTTAAAGTTAGAATCTGAGTTGGATGAAATTCATGCTGGAGAAGACGGCAGAGTTAGTCACATAACCACTAAAAAAGGTGAGAAAATAGAATGTGAAGTAGTAGGGTTAACAGCAGGAGTAAGTCCTAATGTTGACTTTTTAAAAGAAGGAGAATTAGCGTTGCAACGCGGAATTTCCATTAACCAGTATTTCGAAACTAATCAACAAGATGTATATGCCATTGGAGACTGCGCACAGTTTGATGAACCTGTAGCAGGTAGAAGAAATATGGAGCAAGTATGGTACACCGGAAGAATTATGGGAGAAACTCTGGCAGCTACAATCTGTGGTGAAAAGACAAAGTACAATCCAGGTCATTGGTTCAATAGTGCTAAGTTTTTTGACATAGAATATCAGACATACGGGTGGGTTTTTGCGAATAATAGAGAAGGTGAAAAAAGTTTTTATTGGGAACATGAAAATGGCAAAATGTGTATGCATTTTGTTTATGAAGAAGCTACAGGAAAATTTTTAGGGCTGAACACGTTTGGAATTAGAATGAGACATGAAGTAATTAATGATCATTTGAATAATGAGCGAAATGTAGATTATGTAATAGCTCACTTGGCTGATGCCAATTTTGATCCAGAGTTTTATACTCTTTATGAACCTCAAATCGTAGATGCCTTTAATTCTCAAACAGAATTCAACGTGGCGTTAAAAAAGAAAAGTTGGAAACGAATTTTAAGACTCTCTAAATGAAAAAAATACAATTAATAGCAATCTCACTTTTTGCTGTCACTATGATAGCGTTTGTTTCTAGTTTATTCGTTAGTGGGTTTAATGTAAGTAGTGCAACTATAAACACTTATTTAGACTCCAAAGGGATAAAGTCTGAAATTCTAAAAGAGAGGTTAGAAAATGAAGTGGCTGACATAGATTTTTCTAATTCATTCTCGGCTACGGGAAAAATTCGATCAGTCTTTTTTGAATCCAATGCTGTTCATGAAGCTAAGGTTTTAGAGCTAGAGACTAACAAAGAATGGGATAATGCCAATGTAGAACGTCAGAATATAGTTAATGGAAAATCTACAGCATTTGCTTATGACCTAATGAAACCTTCTGGTATAGGTCATGTTTATGAAAATAAAGGGCTATGGCTATTTCTCACATTCGGTTTGGCTATAATAGCGTCATTAATATTCATCCTTATCAATTTAAAAGTACTTGGGCCGGCAGGGATTAAAAATACTGGAATCTATTTCGAGAACAGCACTAGTAGAGGGTGGATAGCATGGGTTACTTTTTCATTTCTTGTTTTATTCTATGTTGGATTATATTTTTTCCCTTCTGTGGTAATAAACTGGACGTACATTGTAGACCCTATTAAGGATGTTTTTGGTGGAGGAGGTGCTTCGCAATGGTTCTTGTATGGAGTACTTTATTGCACCGCTATGACTATTATGGGCATAAGAATGATAGTAAAATACCGTCATAATAAGTATCAGATAGTACGGACAATATCTGTGGTATTCTTTCAAGTTGTTTTTGCCTTCTTGCTAGTAGAGATCCTTCCAATGTTTGGATTGCCAGGAGTGGATTTAAAGAACGCATGGCCTTTAGATTATGATTTCCTATTTGATTGGAATGTTACGAATCTACTAGATAGTGGTCATTTTGGGAAGTTTGTTTTTGTATGGGGAATCCTGTTATCTGCTGTAATAATACCAGTTATGGTTTATTTCTTCGGGAAAAGATGGTATTGCTCTTGGGTGTGTGGATGTGGAGGATTGGCAGAAACGTTAGGAGATCCATACAGACAACATTCAGATAAAACTGTTAAAGCTTGGAAGTTTGAGAGATACATTATTCATTTCGTACTGCTCTTCGCGATTTTCATGACTATTTGGACAGGATATACGAGTTATCAGCAGGTTTATTTTCCAGATATGGAGTATAACGACAAGGTGACCCTTCTGGGGATTTCTTCAGACACTATTCGTTCGTGGTATGGTTTTCTAATAGGCTCAATATTCTCTGGAGTAATAGGGACAGGATTTTATCCAATATTTGGTAATAGAGTGTGGTGTCGTTTTGGATGTCCACTGGCAGCATATATGGGCTTGGTCCAAAGGTTCAAGTCTAGATTTAGAATTACTACAAATGGAGGTCAGTGTATCTCTTGTGGAAACTGTTCAACTTACTGTGAACAGGGAATAGATGTACGAGCCTATGCACAGAAAGGACAGAATATAATTCGATCCAGTTGTGTTGGATGTGGAGTTTGTGCTGCTGTATGTCCAAGAGGAGTTCTTAAATTAGAAAATGGTCCTGAAATAAAGAGGATTTCTTCTGATAATCCAATCGTGTTGGGTAATGACGCATTTACACTCAACTCTGAGATTCTTAAGAATTAGGGAGTTGCCTGAAAAGATTGTAATAATAGAGGAGGATAGAGTTATGTTTTATAACTTTAACATTTTAAGATAACAACCGAAAAAAACCAAATAATGAGAAAAATTTTACTAGTTATTTCTGTCTTTTCGTTGAGTGTTGGCTCAGCTATAGGACAGACTTTTACAGATGCAAGTGCGGATTTACCACAAGATATGTATAGCGGTGGATGTGTAGCTGTGACTGATATGAACGGAGATGGGTATGATGATGTTTTAACGCTGGATAATAGTACAGACATCAAAGTTCTTTATCAAAATTTGGACGGAGTACCAGGATTCACATTGAAAGACTTTGGTACTGTAAGCGGTAATAATCAGTGGGGAATGGCAGTGGCAGACATTAATAATGATGGTCATAAAGATGTATTCAGCGGAGGAAACTTTGACGGTGTTCATTATTGTCAAATAACAGACCCAGATAACCATACTCTTATAGAATTAACAGAACAGTTATTTACTCAAGGAACTAATCTAGCAGATATAGATAATGATGGTTGGTTAGATGCATTTGGCTGTAATGATGTTGGTCATTCAGTAATTTGGGGTAATGATGGTGCTGGAAATTTAAGCGATCAAACGCAATGGATAGACATGGTAACTACCCCATCTTCGGATAATTCAGGGAATTATGGAACTGTTTGGTCTGATATAGATAATGACAATGATTTAGATTTAGTAATCGCTAAATGTAGACAAGGAGTTACTAATCCAAATGACCCTAGAAGAATAAATGCTGCATTTATGAATGATGGAGATAATAATTATACTGATGAGGCTTTAGAAAGAGGATTGGTTATATATGAACAATCCTGGACTGTGGATTTTGCAGATATTGATAATGATGGAGATTTTGATTGTTTATTCACAAATCATACAAGTACTATGATATTGATGGAAAATGATGGTTGTGGAAATTTCACAGATATAACTGAAAATTCTGGTTTAGAGATTCCAGGGTTTTTCCTTCAAGCTAAAATGGTAGATTTCGATAATGATGGTTATGTAGATTTAATTACATCTGGAGGAACACCAGGATTTTATAAGAACAACGGAGATAACACATTTGATGATTTAAATATTAATACAGTTCTTCCGGGAGATGATAATTTGCATTCTTTTGGACTAGGTGATTTAAATATGGATGGCTATTTAGACATCTATGCTAGTTATGGAGATACTTATGTAAATCCTGATTATAATAATCCAGACAGACTGTGGATGAATGATGGTGGTGCTAATAATTGGATCGGATTTGATTTAGAAGGTACAGACAGTAACATTGATGCAGTAGGGGCAAAAATTCAAATTTATGGAGATTTCGGAACTCAAATAAGAGAAGTGAGATCAGGAGAGAGTTACGGAATCACTAATTCTAACTTAGTTCATTTCGGATTAGGAACAAGCACTTCTATAGATTATGCGGTTATTAAATGGCCTGCAGGTAATGTTACTGTATTAGAAAGTACATCTGCTGGTTCTTATTATTCGATAGAAGAAGCTAATTGTAACACAATAGAGGTAACAGCTTCTGCTAGTGCTACTCTTCTTTGTGAAGGAGAAACTTCTAACTTATCTGTAGATGCTACAGGATTAGTGTTATGGAGTAATGGAATGGTTTCTAATTCTATTGACGTGGCTTCTTCAGGAAATTATTCAGCCGTGGTAGTTTCTGATAATGGATGTGCTTCTTTGTCGAGCGTAGTCTGTGTAATGGAAGAAGAAGAAGTTGTTCCTGTTATCTCATCATTAGGGAGTACAGAAGTTTGTGAAGGCGAAAGCGTAACTCTAGTAGCTCCTAGTGCTGCCAGTTTTGCTTGGAGTAATGATGCTGACACACAATCAATAGAAGTTAGTGAGTCAGGTTCATATTCTGTTATGCTAGGAACATGTGGTGATGATCTTCAAAGTAATACTATCGAAGTGACTATTTTAGATAGTCCAGCTAACACTCCTATGTCAGAAGATATTACTGCAGCTGCGGGTCAAGTAGAGGTTTCGGCTACAGGAGATGATTTGATTTGGTTTAGCGATGCTAATGGAGACGATGAAATTGGTACCGGAAGTCCAATTACCGTTGATGCTACTTCTAGTACAATAGTGTATGTGGCTAATCAAATAGTAACAGGTGAAGTGGTATTGGCTAATGGAGGTAAAGAAACTACCTCAGAGCCAGGTGAACATCATAATAATAGTGATAATGGGCTAGTATTTTCAGCTTATGAAGATATGATAATAGAAAATGTTACGGTATATGCTGATGGAAATGATACTAGAACTATAGTTTTATACAGCAGTTCATTTGAGGTATTAGAATCTGAAGATTTTGATATTCCAGACGGTGAATCTGTAGTTGAACTTAATTTTGTGGTTCCAGCTGGAGAAGACTATATATTGATTACTGACGATAATAATCCTCAGTTATGGAGAGATGCTGCAGGTTCAGGAGTAAGTTACCCATATGAACTTGGAGCATTAGGAGCAGTAACGGGGTCTACTGTGAATGGGATGAACGAATTCAATTATTATTATTTCTTCTATGACTGGAATGTAAAATCAGCGAATAAAACATGTTATTCAGAGTTAGTACCTGTTGAAATTACTATAACTGGTATTGAAGAGTTTGAGGCTATAACTTCATTCTCAATATATCCGAATCCTGCTTCTACTGAAATCAGGTATGAGTATAGCTCGATAAATGCTGGACAAATGTTCATTAGCTTATCTGATTCTAATGGAAGAGAGGTATTCATGGATGCATTTGACAGTCAAGTAGGATCACATCAAGGAGTAATCAGTTTAGCTGATTTTGCTCCAGGGATGTATACGTTTACATTAGTAGAAAATGGAAAAGTAGCTACTGAAAAGATTATTATAGAGTAAAAGAACTTCTAGAAAATAAAAAGCCCCGATTCCATTTTTGGAATCGGGGCTTTTTTATAGTTCGTTTTTTTATTTAACTACCTCGCTATCTCTTTTAGATTTACGGTATAGGTGAGAATTAAAAATATTTCTCTTAGCGAATCTGAATATTTTATCCGCGTTAACCATTTTTCCATAAAGCTTTGAAGAAACGCCAAAGTATTCATAAGTAGTTCCATCTAGGAAGGTAACTTCTAATACTTGTCTTTTATGTTGGAAATCTGAAATTCCCGATGATGCTAGAGTAGCAGTGTACTCTTCTATATTAGCATTTTTAGTTTCTGGAGCTATGCTCACTAGAAAATGATAACCATCAATTATTTCAGTACTCTTAACTTCAGCTTCAGCTGCTTTAGGATCATCCTGAGAAAACTTATCAGGGTGCCATTCTTTTACAAGTGAACGGTAAGTCTTTTTTAACTCCTTTAAATCTATTTCACCTTCTACTTGAAAAAGCTTTTTATAATCATTAATTCGTTTCACTGTAGGCTGTTTTAAAATTCAGCGTGCAAAAGTACTCTAATTAATGAAATGTACAGTAAGAATTAGTTACCAAGTCCCTCCAGGGGCGAATAGAAAATCTATTGGAGTGTCTACGTCATAAAGAACTTTATAGCCCTTTGTCTCTCTTTCTGTGTATGGAACTAACAATTCACTGATACTTTTAAAGCCCTCCAGAGTCATGCAACAGAAAAATTTTTCATTATCCAAAGTCTGAATTCCTAGGTCTTCTTCAGTAATATGCAGCGAAAGTTCACAGTTTCTGCTTTCTATGAAGGAAAGTTTAGACACATTAAATGATTTTTTTTCTTGAATCACTATAAAATCCAAAGCGGCTTTAAATGCTATAGCTTCTTTCTGTCTCTTATACACATCTGACGCTGCCGACGAATAGAGAGGTGTAGA
>CAJXOV010000107.1 GCA_913057815.1 uncultured Flavobacteriales bacterium | reverse complement strand
TATTCGTCGGCAGCGTCAGATGTGTATAAGAGACAGCAGTAGACGTTATCACTCTGGTTTTATCCAACTTGATAAACGGAAGAGTAGCTGGCTTAGATCCAGTAGCTATAATAAAATTCTTTGCCTCATATTCTGTGGCTTTTCCTTTTTCAGGCTGAACAGAAATCTTAGTTTCAGAAAGAAAAGAACCATGCCCTCTTAAAACTTCAATTTTATTTTTCTTCATCAAAAAGTCGATTCCACCAGTAGTCTGATCTACCACTTCTCTCTTTCTTTGAATCATCTGCTTAAAATCCACAGAAACTTTTCCTGTTTTAATTCCATGGGTTGCAAAAGTTGAAGTAGCATTGTGATAATGCTCACTACTATCTAAAAGGGCCTTGGAAGGAATGCATCCTACATTCAAACATGTACCTCCGAGTGTATTGTATTTTTCTACCAGAGCTGTTTTCATCCCTAATTGCGCACATCTTATAGCGGCTACATAACCACCAGGTCCAGAACCTATCACTATTACATCAAAAGCTGACATCTATAAATTTTTTCTTTTTGCGAAGATAGTAATTGGAACTTCGTATCCGTTTTTTCAATGGATGAATTATCCCAAAAATTCACTCTCTTAATTGGCATCATTACTGCATTCCTTTATTTTGTTTCTTTGCGCAAAATTAAAATGAATTTAGCCCCAAATGTGGCATAAAGTAGCTCGACTCATATTAACGTACAGACTACCAATTTTGGTAGTTTTAGGCCTTATAACCATAGGTCTTGGATCTCAATTAGGAAAGTTACGTCTGAGCTATGGGTACGCTAACCTGCTCCCTCCCAATGATCAAGCAAATTTAGATTTTATAGAATTCAAAGAGCTGTTTTCTGATGACGGAAACGTTATGGTCATCGGAACAAACGATCCTAGACTCTATGAAATAGAAAATTTTCAGAAATGGTACAATCTTGGACAGGACATAAAAAAAGTTTCGGTTACCAAGTCGGAAGTAGAAGCTGGAGTTTCTCCTGACATTCGATACCCCTTGGTAGATTCAGTGTTTTCAGTTTTAAGATCCTTTAACTTAACTAAAGATACTGCCTTAAAAAAGTTCAATTTTGATTTACTGGCTAAAACTGTCCCCAAAAGTCAAGTAGAGCTGGACTCATTAATGGGAGTAGTAAAGAACCTTCCTTTTTACAAAGACGTTTTATGGAAAGAAGATGCTAGCACGACCATTCTTATGGCTTTTGTTAATATGGACATCTTTAATTCTAAAGATAGACATGGGGCTATAGATGAAATAGTGGATATGATGAATGCGTTTAGCGAAGATACAGGCATAAAAACCTACGTCTCTGGCTTGCCGTTCATACGAGATCAAATGACCGCCAAAGTCAAGTCGGAATTAAAGCTTTTCATCTTTCTTAGTGCGCTTATAACCGCTATTCTTCTGTTCCTCTTTTTCAGAGACATAGTCTTAGTTGTGGTCTGCTTACTAGTAGTTGCCATTGGTGTAGTCTGGAGTTTGGGTATAATAACCCTGTTTAACTACCAGCTTTCTATAGTTATGGCACTCATTCCATCTCTGATGATTATTATAGGTATTACCAATTGTGTTTACCTCATTAATAAATATCATGCAGAGTTCAAGAAGCACGGGAACAAAGTATTAGCGTTGCAACGCGTAGTAATTAAAATAGGAAGCGCGACTTTTCTAACGAATTTCACTACTGCTTTAGGATTCGGAACTTTCGTGTTTACTTATAGTGACATACTAAAAGAGTTTGGAGTTATAGCCTCTATCAATATCATTATCATGTTTGCCCTATCTATATTGGTGATCATTATAGTGTACAGTTATTTAAGCCCTCCTTCTACTAAACAGGTAAGGCACTTAAATAGAAGGTGGACATACAGCAGTGTAGAAGTCCTTGTAACTATGGTTTCCCATTATAGGAAAAGTGTTTATATAGCCCTGATTTCTATTGTTGTACTGGGTTTTGTGGGAGTGTCTATGATGACTTCTACTGGAAATGTGGTAGATGATTTGCCTGAAGATGATAGAGTAATAACAGATTTAAAGTTTTTTGAAGAACAATACAACGGTGTCTTACCATTCGAAATAGTAGTAAAGAGTGACAGTGCAGGTAAAATGACTAAACTCTCTAACCTTAAAAGAATAGAGAATCTCCAGAAAAAACTGGCATTATATCCGGAACTATCCAGGAGTGTTTCCATAGCAGATATAGCCAAGTTTGCACGTCAAGCATTTTATAATGGTGCTCCAGAGAGATACGCACTGATTAAAAGGAATGAGCAAACTTTGATTGGCCCATATTTCAGCAGTCAATATGACACAGGAAACCAAGAACAATCTTTCATAGATTCTACTTTTACCAAAACTCGTATCTCAGCCAGTGTAGCTGATATAGGTACAGTAGAAATGAGAGAATTGGTAACTAAAGTAGAAGCCGAGATAGACTCTATTTTCCCAGCCAATAAGTTTACTACCAGTTTGACAGGAACAGCAGTAGCATTTACGAAAGGTTCTGCGTACATGGTATCGAATTTAGCCATGAGTCTTATGATTGCCATCATATTCGTGGCTTTCTTAATGGCTTTACTTTTCAGATCCGTAAAAATGGTTCTAATTTCATTAGTACCTAACCTTATTCCACTTCTGTTTACAGCAGCTATTATGGGGTATTGCAACATTCCTATAAAACCTTCTACAGTTCTTGTATTTAGCATCGCATTTGGAATATCGGTCGATGATACCATTCATTACCTCGCTAAATTCAGACAAGAATTGCGTGCTAATGGATGGAAAATCAAAGAGGCAGTGATATCGGCTATTAGAGAAACAGGTGTGAGTATGATGTATACCAGCATTATTCTGTTCTTTGGGTTTGCCGTATTTATAGCTTCTGAATTTGAAGGAACTAGGGCTTTAGGCATTTTAGTTTCAGTTACTCTATTGGTGGCCATGTTTGCTAACTTAGTACTCCTACCTACCTTACTCTTAACGCTAGATAATAGGTTTACACAAAAGATAATGCACGAGCCTTTATTTGTCATCTTCGATGAAGAAGACGATATTGACGTAGAAGAATTGCAGATAAAGAAAGGCCCTCATTAACACTCAAATCTCTTAGCCATGAAAGGAATAATTTTAGCGGGAGGAACTGGCAGCAGATTATGGCCAATCACTAAGGCGGTTAGCAAACAGCTTATGCCTGTTTATGATAAGCCGATGATTTATTATCCGCTTTCCACTCTAATGCTTTCTAACATAAAGGATATTCTTATTATATCTACTCCTGAAGATTTACCTGGTTTTCAAAGACTACTTGGAGACGGTTCTTCATTAGGATGCTCCTTCTCTTATAAGGTTCAAGAAAAACCAAACGGTTTAGCCCAAGCATTTGTTTTAGGAAAAGAATTTATTGGAAATGATAAAGTCGCTTTAGTATTGGGCGATAATATTTTTTATGGACAAGGGTTCGGCAAGTTGCTAAGAAACAATACCGATGTAGAAGGAGGAATGGTCTATGCGTATCATGTAAATGATCCTGAGAGATACGGAGTCGTTGAATTTGACTCTTCTCAAAAAGCTATTTCAATAGAAGAAAAACCAGACAAACCAAAATCCAATTATGCGGTACCTGGATTATATTATTATGACAATAGTGTCGTAGACATAGCTTCCAATCTGAAGCCTAGTGCGAGAGGAGAATACGAAATAACAGATATAAACAAAGCTTATCTAGAAGCGGGAAAACTAAAAGTAACCAAATTAGATAGAGGGACAGCCTGGCTTGATACCGGCACATTTGAATCCTTAATGCAGGCTAGTCAATATGTAATGGTAATAGAACAACGACAAGGTCTAAAAATAGGAGCCATAGAAGAAGTAGCGTGGAGACTAGGTTTTATAAATGACTCTCAATTAGAAAACCTAGCTCAAGGACTTGTAAAAAGTGGATATGGATCCTATTTACTAAATCAGCTGAAGGCAGGGAAATGACGTTAGAAGTAGCTATAAAGACGGTAGAAAAAGAAATCCAAAACTTTAATTCTGGTCTTTCTTCTCAGGAACTCTATACACCCATTAAATACATTATGAGTTTAGGCGGAAAAAGGCTTAGACCTGCACTTGCCATACTTTCGAATGCATATTTTGGAGGAGACTTAGAAAATATTTGTCGTCCTGCTATCGGAATCGAGGTGTTTCACAATTTCAGCTTAATGCATGATGACATCATGGATAACGCTCCTATTAGAAGAGGAAAACAAACCGTTCATGAAAAGTGGAATGCAAATTCTGCTATACTTTCAGGAGATGCCATGCTAGTTCAAGCTTATCAACTTCTAGCTGAAACCAAAGGAGAGTTTATAAGTCCTCTGCTTAACCTATTTAGCAAAACAGCCTTAGAGGTATGTGAAGGGCAGCAGTTTGACATGGATTTTGAACAAAGAGATGATGTGTCTATAAAAGAGTATCTAGAAATGATCACACTTAAGACCAGTGTTCTTCTAGCATGCGCTTTAGAAACAGGAGCTATCACGGCAGGTGCTTCAGAAGAAAATAGAAAAAACATTTACGCCTTTGGGCTGAATATGGGTATTGCCTTCCAACTAAGAGATGACTACTTGGACGCATTCGGTGAAGTAGAAAAAGTAGGAAAACAAACAGGAGGAGACATTCTAGCTAACAAAAAAACTTTTCTAGCTCTAAAAGCTCTAGAAAAATCATCTCAAGACCAAAGAAAAGTGCTTTTAAGATTAGCTAAAGAAACCAACCCCGAGAAAAAAATCCAAAACACTTTACAGGTATTTAGAGATTTAAAAGTTGATGAAGAGACCGAAGCTTTATCTCAGGCTTACTTTGAAAAAGCCATACACGCTCTCAATCAAACGGCTGGATCACCAAATATCAAACAACAATTCTTAGAGTTTTCAGAAGGACTGATGGTAAGAGAGTATTAGAGACTAGTATCTTTTTTTTCATACAATCAATCACTTAATTTTGCACCTTAAAATCACTTCTTATGTACGGACAAATAAAAGATCAATTACAAGCAGAACTAGCCAACATCGAATCAGCTGGTTTATTCAAAAAGGAGAGAATTATTACATCTGCTCAGGAAGCTGTAATTAAAATCTCGACAGGAGAAGAAGTGATCAATTTCTGTGCGAATAACTATTTAGGATTGTCAAATCACCCACGAGTAGTTGATGCTGCTAAAAAAGCGTTGGATACACATGGATTTGGAATGAGCTCAGTAAGATTTATTTGTGGAACTCAGGATATTCACAAGAAATTAGAATCCAAAATCGCTGAGTTCTTAGGTTGTGAAGACACGATCCTTTATGCTGCTGCATTCGATGCTAACGGAGGAGTTTTCGAACCTCTGCTAACTAAAGAAGATGCCATCATATCAGACTCGCTAAATCATGCTTCTATAATTGATGGAGTTAGGCTTTGCAAAGCGGCTAGATTCAGATATGCTAATAACGACATGGCAGATTTGGAAACACAATTAAAAGCCGCAGAAGGAGCTAGATTTAGAATCATAGTAACTGATGGAGTATTTTCTATGGACGGTTATGTAGCTCAATTAGATAAAATCTGTGACTTAGCAGATAAATATGATGCTCTAGTGATGGTAGACGAATGTCACGCTACTGGTTTTATAGGAAAAACAGGAAAAGGCTCTATAGAGTTAAAAAATGTAATAGGAAGAGTAGACATTATTACAGGTACACTTGGAAAAGCACTTGGTGGTGCCATGGGAGGATTTACCACTGGAAGAAAAGAGATTATTGAGTTACTGCGTCAAAGATCGAGACCGTATTTATTCTCAAACTCTTTGGCACCAAATATTGTAGGAGCCAGCTTAGAAGTACTAGATATGATCTCTAACGACACTAGCCTACGAGATAAGCTAGAGTGGAATACTAACTATTTCAAAAAGGGTATAAAAGCCGCAGGATTTGATATAAAAGATGGGGATTCTGCCATCGTTCCTGTTATGCTTTATGATGCTAAGCTAAGCCAGAACATGGCGGATAAGCTTTTAGAAAAAGGAATCTACGTAATCGGTTTCTTTTATCCAGTAGTCCCTAAAGAACAGGCTAGAATTCGTGTTCAGTTAAGTGCTGCTCATGAAAAAGAACATTTGGATCAAGCTATTTCTGCCTTTACAGAAGTAGGAAAAGAGTTAGGGGTTATTTCATAAAAATTTTACTTCCGATAAGTCCTAAACTACTTTCCATTACTACAGAATAAGTTCCAGTCGGAAGAGAAGATAAATCTAATTCGATCGGCTGAGAAAGATTCGATCTAATACTCTTAGAAAGAATCTTTTGACCATTAATGGAATAAATTGTAAGAAGTAACTCTCCTTTATAGGACAGAGGTTTGATTTTAAGTATGTCTACAACTGGGTTAGGAAACACTTCAAAATTAAGATCAAATTTTATTTCAGTCACAGAATCTACAACTGAAATGACCTCAGACTCAACCTCGCACCCGTAGATAGTAGTTATTTCTACAGCATAGTTACCGTCACCCTGAAATGGTAACTCATAGCCATTTTCATCCATAACTTCTAAACCGTTATAAAACCAAGTATAGGACTCTAATCCGCTTTCGACAGACAAAATATTATCATCAAACTCAATTATTATTTCAGGGCAATAAACAAATTCTTCTGATAAGGCAGAACAACCAAACTGATTAGTCACTTCACATTGATAAACCCCACCATTTACTAAGACTATACTATTCATGTTTTCATCAAGAATAGCCCCTTCATTTAAAAGCCATTGATACGTACTATTTTCTTCAGAAGGGAGTGAGAGTGTCTGTGTATCATCAAAATATTCTAAATCTACCAGAGGAACTGGAATAACAGATATTAATTCCTCATCAAAAAATTGACTACTTATTTCATAGTTAATCGTGTAGCTTCCTTCAGAACCTTCATTAGCAAAATTCTCAGAACCAGCTGAAGAATTAGAAATGACAAATTGACCTAGTAGATCATCATCAGTAAGAGTATCAGAATCCCAAATTTGAACTACAAATTCTTCAAAATTCAGAGATAGTATGATGTTTAAATCCGAAAAAGTAGCTGATTCTACATCATCAATTGAGCTTGAAGTAAAGATCACCGAGCCATTACCATCTAGAACTACAATGTAAGGATCAGGATTCAATGCCCCAAAAAGCTCATCTAAATCACCATTTCCATTATCCGAAATAGAGTTTAAAACCAACTGATCTAGCTCATATTGAAAAATGGTAGTAGTTAAAGACACTGTATAATCTCCAGGTGATAAATAATCCTGAACTTCAGGAACAGCCATGCTACTCGTTATTCCATTGTCAAAATCCCATAAATATTCCGTAGGATTAGGACTTCCGCTGTCTCTTATACACATCTCCGAGCCCACGAGACCTCTCTACATCTCGT
>CAJXOV010000106.1 GCA_913057815.1 uncultured Flavobacteriales bacterium | reverse complement strand
GCTCGGAGATGTGTATAAGAGACAGGTTTCTAAACAAAAAGAGCTTCCTCCATATGTGATTTTCTCCGAAGCATCATTGGAAGAAATGTCTATGCAGTATCCTTTGACTGTAGAAGAATTAACCAACATAGGAGGTGTAGGAGCAGGAAAAGCAAGAAAATTCGGCCAATCGTTCTTAGGGCTAATTAAAGAATATGTTGACGAAAATGATATAGAAAGACCTAATGACATGGTCTTTAAATCTGTAGTGAATAAGAGCGGATTAAAAGTTCACATAATTACTACTGTAGATAGAAAATTACCCTTTGAGGACATAGCCAAAGGAAAAGGAAAAGAATTAAATGAAATTCTAGACGAGATGGATGCCATCGTTTCTAGTGGAACCAAACTCAACATAGATTATCATGTAAATGAAATCTTAGATGAAGACTCTATTGAAGAAATATATGAGTACTTCATGGAAGCAGAAACTCCAGACATAGGAGCAGCTGAAGAAGAGTTTGATGGTGATTTTACTGAAGAAGAATTACGTGCCGTAAGAATAAAATTCTTTAGTGAAGTAGCCAACTAATATAATTAGAGCGCTCATAACAAACCTCTTATGCATGTAGCTTAAGGGGGATTTATTCCCCTAAAATGGTTTTCACAAGCTTGTCCTTTCCTTCATCATCATCTCCAAACATCCATTTGAGAACATTGTTCTCCCATATCTGATCTTTTTGCTCCGCAGAAATAACTCCTTCTTTAAGTGCTAAGTCGAGAATTTTACCAGGATAAGAACTCTGAGGCTCACTTTCCATTTCTCCCAGTGGATAAGGATCATCTAAGCCCATAATCACCTGATTACTTCCCTGACGGTCTATCATAAGTTTTAACGAATCTGTATCATGCACCAGCGTATCGAAGTATATATTCGGGTGACCTACGGCTTTTCTAGGATGTGTCATTCCTTCGAATAAATCTGGACGACCATCAAATCCTTGGATCCTTCTCCCTAGGTTCATTTGAGCCAATTGTCCACCATGGGCAAAACACGTTCTCATATTCGGGTATTTTTCCTGGTAGCCTTTTAAAGTAAAGAAGTGATACGCATCTCCACACTGAGCCAACATCCACACCAGGTGAAAACGCCAAGCGGTATTCTCCAGCTTGATCATCTTATCACCATCATATGGGTGAATCTCAACAGCTAAGTTATACTTGTTAGCCAGCTCAAAAATCGGTTCTGTTTCTTCATCGAAAATACATCTCCACGTTCCTATAGAATCCATAAAGTGAGTAGGAAGACATAATAATCTTAAGCCAAGCTCCTCAACACACCTTTCTATTTCCCATAATGCTCCTTGCACAAATCCAGGATGAACAACAAAACCACAAGAGAATTTAGCAGGATTATCATGCTGTACTTTAGCATTAAAGTCATTCTGAAAACGCAGTACTTTTTTCATTTCCTCTAGCCTCAGTCCATTTCCATATAGTTGAGAGAGGTTTAAAACCACAGCGTGATCCAGCTCATTCTTTTCCATCCACGCTAGCTTTTCATCTAAGAAAAAACTAGAATCTGTCACAGGCCGTTTCCATCCTTTCTGAAGCATATACTTGCGTTCATCATCCACCCAAAAAATCTCTTTTTCCTTCATAAAAGCAGGAATCTGCTCGGGGTAAGGAAGTAAATGTGAGTGACCGTTTATTCTAAGTTTTCTAGCCATTTGAAAGAATTACTTTAATTTTTTATAGGCTTGATAAGCCATTAAGCCTGCTCCTATGAGCAAGGCTGATTCGTCTATATTGAACTTGGAATTATGCACTCCTGCTGAGTTACTACCATCTGCAGAGGCAGTTCCCAACCTGTAAAAACACGCAGGCATCACCTGTGAATAATAAGCAAAATCCTCTGCTGTCATCCGCACATCCAACTCTACCACATTCTGTTCACCCACATACTCTTTGGCCGCTAAAATAGCCGCTTCTGTTACCGCTACATCATTAGCTAAGAAAGGATAACCCACTTTGATATCTACCTCAGCCGTAGCTCCATGAGCCTTAGCTATACCTTCTGCCGTTTCCTTAATAAGCTCATGGGCTTCATAGCGCCATTTTTCATTTAACGTTCTAAAAGTTCCTTCCATTTTCACCACATTCGGGATGACATTGGTAGCACCATTCGCCTCTACTTTTCCTATACTCAGTACTGTGGGAGTTATTGGGTTTGCCTTTCTACTAGGTACGCGTTGCAATGCGCAAATAATTTCAGCAGCTACCACCACAGGATCTATATTTTTATGTGGCATAGCTCCGTGTCCGCCTTTTCCTTTAATGGTAAAGAACAGCTCATCAGTGCTGGCCATGTATATTCCGGGGCGAAACCCTACTTTTCCAGCCACTAGTTCAGGATATACATGCTGTCCAAAAATAGCTGAAGGCAATTCCTCTCCGAATGCTTTTTCTTTTAAAACCAAACTAGCACCTCCAGGAAGCTTTTCTTCTCCCGGTTGGAAAATAATTTCTATTCTTCCGTTAATTTCTTCTTTGAATTCATTGAGTACAATGGCCGCACCTATGGCACAAGTCGTGTGCACATCGTGCCCACATGCGTGCATAACTCCTGTGTTTTGCGATGCGTAAGAAGCTCCCGATTCTTCTAAAATGGGAAGCGCATCTATATCCGCGCGTAAGGCTATTCTATTGGTCTTTTCAGGATTGATTATGGCCAAAATTCCAGTGCCTGCTATTCCAGTTTTGTGCTCAATGTTATGGCGTGTTAACGCTAAGGAAATGTATTTAGCAGTCTCTACCTCTTCAAAACTAAGCTCAGGATGGGCATGAATGTGTCTTCTAATCTCTAGCAGCTCTGGCTCTAACTCTTTGATTCTTTGTTTAATCTTATCTATCAAATCTCGGGCGTATTTAGCTGTGAATATCCTGAAATAATCATTCGGATGGCTGCATAGAGTATAATAAATCCAAAGATAAGTTTCACCTTGGCCTCAGGCAGTTTCATGGCCCATTTAGAACCGAAGTAACCGCCTATGACAAAAGCTACTGCTATGATCAATGCGTATTTCAAATCGACATTTCCAGCCTTGTAGTAATTCATAAAGGCTAAAATTCCAATAGGCGGAAGCATAAGAGTAAGGCTAGTTCCTTGAGCTTGGAACTGCGTCATGCCTAAAAAATAAATCAAACATGGGACAATAACTACACCGCCTCCTACGCCAACAAAACCGCTCAGTATTCCAGCAGTAATGCCAATGGCTACCAATATTAAAATGACACTAAAATCCATCTTGATTTTCATTTAGAGCCAAAGATAGGTGATGGATTTTGGATTCTCTCAATTTTAATGTCGATAGCGCTCAGCATCAATTTATCTTGATCTAAGGACTTAAAAAAGATACATGGGGATCTGCTGATTAATACATCAATAGCTCTTCAGGTCCTTCCTCCTGCTTCAAGTATGTCAAACGCACTCCCCCATCACTATATAAATCAAAAAAACCAACTCATCTTCCTGTCAATTAAGGTAGAAACTTTGAAAACATCTTCGCTATCATTAAGACACAATTCATTAAAGCTGTTTAGCTTATACGTAAACTCTTCAGTAATTCCGTTTTTCAAATGAATTCCATGACCATTTTCTTTAAAAGTATACAACTCACCTTTAAATTCTTTTCTCATCTGCCTCACTTTGAACTCCTTGCTCTTAGCCTCTCCTCTCAACTCTGGATGTATAGAAGAAAATTTCCATGTACCTATTATCTTCTCTTGATTACTAGTACAAGAGTTCAAAACAAAACTCAGAACTATAAATAGGATATATAGATGTGTTTTTTTCACAGTATCAATAATACCAAATAATTAGAAAGGGCCTTCCACTCCTTTAATCAGCCTTTTGGGTAGAAGCAGAATTATTTTTATACAGTTTTATAAAAAGTAGAGGTAAAAAACCTAATATAAACAGAGCCATTCCTAAAACAAAAACAATATTGGCTCCCATTAAGTGCATGAATTTAAAAATCACAGATATACCGATCACAAGTGATGAGACAACACCAATAATTACTCTAGTTTTATCCATTCCTTTCTGCACTACTCCAGACTTAATGCTTTCATAAGCCATATATGGGATGAACACTAAAAATAGAAGAATAACTCCTACTAACAAAAACATGCTGGCTCCTGGCCACATCATGAGTTTAAATAATATTCCTGTAGCTAGAGTAACTGATGCTAATAGACCGATAGTGTATGTGAATTTTTTCATGGCAATAAATGGTTTTGAATATGATGCGTAATTAGTATGTATTTCTAAATGTTTTAATCCGTGGGGCGCTATATCCTCAAGTTCAATAAGTATGAAATCTTCGAAAGATCCTTTGCCTGAATACTTGTTTTCAGCCACACTACATAGGTGGTCAAAAAGCTCTTCTTTTAATTGATAGTTCTTAAAGCTATCAACGTTGAGTATGTTCTGAATTGATTCTATCTGTGATTCACTTAACTTCATGCTTTAATGGTTTTTGGAGAGAGGACTATACTCATCGTTTGGAAGAAATCTTTGATTTCAATTAAATACTCTTGGTTTCGCACTGTACCTTCTTCAGTCAGGTTATAGTATTTTCTTTTTCTTCCACCCACTATTTCCTCTTCTACAGTCAGAAGACCTAACTTGGTTAACTTCTGGAGTGCTGGATATAAGGAACCATCTTTAAGCAAAATTTTTTCATTCGTAAGTTCTTTAACTCTAGAAAATATTTCATAGCCGTACATCCTTCCATTCTGTGATAAGAGATTTAGGACTATTACATTTAAAGTGCCTTTGACTAATTCTTTTGAATACATAGAACAAATATACATTGATTATTGATACATAGATTAACGATGCGTTAAATATAATAGTATGTTTCGCCTAAAAAAGGATGAATAAATTCGAAATAACCAGAGTAAATGAATGCAATATCCCACAAAAACAACAATTTTAGACAAAAAGAACTCCAAGTCGGAAACCCACTTAAACAACTGTTACACAAAGCACTTAACCCCTAAAACTACTTGTGTAGGTAAACAATAATTTCAGTAAACATTTGGAAATAGGACTTGTACAAGTATATTTGCGCTAAATTAAAAGAAACATTATGAAAAATTTAACTTTAATAGCTGGAGCAGTATTTGTACTTTCTTTAGCTTCTTGTAAAAAAGATTATGATTGTGAATGTACTGTTGCAGGACAGACAAGCACTACAACTTTTGAAGATTCTAAAAAATCTGATGCAGAAGATGCTTGTGATGCATTAAGCACTTCAGCTGCTATCTTAGGTGGATCTTGTGATTTAAACTAAGTTTTAGCTTCTAAAACATTATTAAAGACCTAGACTTTTAGTCTGGGTCTTTTTTTGCCCTAAAATTTCCTATTTTGAAAAGTGCTTTGAACAATTTTGAATAGCTCAACTAAAGTGAATTTCACTTATAGAAACTGTATTGGCACAAGCTATAGACACATGCTGCTGCTAAAAATCTAAATTCAAAGAAAGATGCAGAACACCATCTAGAATTTGTCCATCATCTACTCCCCATCCATAGTCAGCTCTAATGAAATAGCCCAACACTTTAGCTCTAGCTCCAAATCCATAACTCCAAACGATAGGTTCTCTGTTATTATTTACTGTCACGGTAACTGGGTTTCCGGCAGAAATTACCTGATTGAATTGGTTGTCTTCATCATAAGGATTAAGTCCATTCCATGCTGACCCCACATCTGAGAATAAGGTAAACATGAAACTTTTCGAGAATTCAGAGTTTAAGGGTTTTTTACTGAAAAATCGGAAAACTGGCCACCTCACTTCAGAATTTAATACCGCAAAATTATTTCCGTTTCGACTATTCTGAAAGAATCCTCTCAGCGGACCAGACTGACTTAAATAATAGTATCCCTGATCACCAGCTACATCTGCATTTCCTTGTTTAGCCAGCAACTCACTATCCACTCCTCCTATTAAATTCAGTATAGTTCTATCACCGAAAGAAGTACTTCCTGCACCCCTTACCGCTACAGTTAAGTTTCTATAGATATTTTCATAATGTCTAAAATCAAACCCTATTACTTGCATTCCCGAATTTTTCTCAGAAGGTTCCTGATAATATTCAGCAAACACTTTATATCTTGTACCTTCTAGAAGATTTAATCCCTTTTGACGCGTATTATCATATACATATGAAACCCTAAGACCAGCCATAATATCTCGATCATTCTCAATGCCAACATTATTTACATCTGTAGCCAAGATTTTATAATCATCCAAAAGAGTTATGGCCGTACCACGTATGCTTCGCACCTCGTCTAGCGGGTAAGATAACTTGTAAGTTCCCAAAAGCATTTGAGATGCCGCTATCCATGGCTGCCCAGGAAGTAGTGAAGCTTGATTCGAAAATCGTTGAATAGAATACTCTTTATCCAATCGGTTTTTTAAATTTTGATAAAACACTCCTCCCTCTAAACCAGAGTTACTAGCACTTAATCTAACAACACCTTTTAGTTTGTGATCTTCAAATAAATCCGACACTTTAGCCAACCCTCCTATACCGCTCCCCTGATTAAGGCTAGTAGCTGCACTAATGGACTGATACATCTGCAACCCCAAACTATTATCCAACTGAGTAGTTACCTCATCTATCACAAAATTTAATCTATAGTTTCTGGATTTAGGAAGCTCGAACTTATTCCGAGTTATAGAAGTAGAGTCGGAGTCGTCAATCATATCTTGTATGCGCACCACTTCCTTTTCTATTTCCATGCTACCATCGGTAGTAGAAAATTCGTAATTGAAAGGATCTACTTCTCTATCTGAATCATCGATTGGAATAATTTCAAACAACTCAACACCATCGGCTAACACATCCTCAATAATAGAATCTGCAGATTGATTTACTGACACATCAGATTCATTATCACTTTTTAAATTTTCCCAGTTGTATTGAAATCTTCCATCTTTATAAAAAGAGTAATTGTATGTTTTACTGTTGGCATGAACTTCATAGTCGTTTAATTGGAAAGGCTTATTACTTAACACAGTCTCTCGTGTAAAATACCTGTAATGAATAGTAGTATCTATTCTAGAAATAGCACTGTCAACCGAGGCAGCATAACGGTTTTTAAAATTCTTCCTAAACGATAAATAACTAAAGTATTTATCCGAAAGAGCTTCAGGTTGCTCTTCGTCCAGGTTAGGAGTTCTCGTTATTTGTTCTAACTCGGGAGTGTCTCCTAGGGTTAAGATAAATATATCTTTAAAATTAGGATATACGTCTATCGGCACCTCTGTTCTAAGGGTGTCATCTGTTCTGTTACTTGAAAAAATGATCGATTCAGAATTTGGTAAAAAACTCGGATTAAGATCATCATAAATATCATTAGTCAATTTAGTTTGACTATTTCCAATCACGTAATACCTGTCTCTTATACACATCTGACGCTGCCGACGAATAGA